>CANNLO010000091.1 GCA_947505055.1 Methylococcaceae bacterium
AGTCCAGAAGGATGCTCCATGAATTGTTGATACACATCATTAATGGCTTTTTCGGTAAAATCGATCTTTAGCATGTCAGGTTTTGCGGTTAAATCTGGGTATTATACCCCCTCTGTATTTTCCGCAAATTTGACCAGTCGGAGTATAGTGGCTATAATTTATTTAATGGTTTTCTAGGTGATGCAAGTATGGGAGGTAGCCATATTCCATGGGCCTACGACAATACTTCAAAGACTTTCGTATTTGATAAAATGTTCAACCACATTAATAATTGGGGATTAACTCCCGTTCAGATAAGCAAATTAATACCCCCCCAAGTACTAGATAACTTCATAGAAATAAATGTAAATACGTTAAGATCGCAATTTGAGAACATTATTGGATTACCTTTTCAAAAAGCTTGGTATTTTGATCTCATCAATAGGCAGCGATTTCATGTTGGTTCCTGTAGTTGGCGATTGTCTTTTTCCATGTGGCCTGTAACTCCATTTGGTAATAAAAGATTGCTTCGCTTAGCTGCTGGAATGCCTGGAGCAGTAATTATGAAAAGAAAAGCCCAGCAACAAATTTTAATAAGTAAGTTCCCTAATCTAGCTAATTTGCCATTAGATCGCAATTCTAATGATCTTTCTCCGTTTAGTTACCCACCTGTACTTTCAAGACTACGCTTAAAAATTGAAGAAAAAATACATACTATTAAAGCATCTCAACAAAAAGACAGCCGTTATTATTACCGTGTATTTGATTTGAATAATAACAATTGGAAGAAAGTAAGAAATGAAGCTGTAAAAGATTTATCTTGTCTAGATGGTATAATGAATCTAGATTATTACCGAAAAATCATTCAAAACGAAAACAGTACCATTCAATTAGATGATAGTATTATCGGCGCATCACCTATCAAAACTTTATTAGGTCTAAGCCTGCTTTTAAATAAAAAATATTGTTAAGTCAAACCTATGAAAATAACAAATCTGATTGAAAAAACAAATTCACAAAATGAAATCTGTTTTAACATAGAGACATCAGAAAAAATTTTTTCTATTTTCATTAAAAGTTCACATCCAATTTGTTCCGCAGATACTTCCGGTAATGCCATATTATGTGGCACTTTAATTCCTGCAATGAAAGCTCGCGAAACAATCGAAATGCCCTGTCATCTGGATCAGAAACTTCTTAGCAATAGCAAAACCATTCAGGAAATTTACCAAACCTGGTATCCACAAGATTTAGACACTATATCAATTAAATCGTTAGAACCAGCCAAAGCTTCTTCAGTACACAAAAACAATAATGTAGGTGTATTTTTCTCTGCTGGTGTTGACTCATTTTACACATTGTTAAAAAATCAACATGAAATCACCCATATAATTTATGTTCATGGCTTTGATATTGCTTTGTCTGATATTGATCGTCGTAATGAAATGTCACAGTCATTACAATCTATTGCCAAAGAACTTAATGTTGAACTGGTAGAAATAACAACAAATCTACGTGAATTTTCAGATCAATTTTGTAATTGGGGGGCTCATTATTTTGGTAGCGCCTTGGCAATGATGGGGCACATTATATCGCCTAGCATACAGAAAATTTACATTTCGAGTGACGTTACTTACCAGTATCTTGATCCATGGGGCTCCCATGTGCTTATAGCACCGCTATGGAATACTACAAATTCAAATCAGGTGTTTTTTGGTATGTCAACATCTCGACTCAATAAATGTGTATTTATTTCAGACAATAAAATTGTTCAAAAATATTTACATGCTTGCTGGGAGCATAAAAATAACAATATTAACTGCGGAATATGCGAAAAATGCATAAGAACAATGACTGCATTTTATTTTTTAGGAAAACTTAATGCTTTTTCTGCATTCAAAAACAACTATTCACTCGACAACATAAAAAATATAGATATAAAAGGACCTGTTCTTGCATTTTTTTGGCAAGATATTCTCACTGCAGTACAACAACGCCATGACATGAAAAAGCTTGCAGATGAAATAGAGTTTGTTCTTAATAAATACAAAACTGCTGAATTAATTTCACATGCTAATACAAACCCTGACCTAATTAAGTATTTTGTGACATCTAAAAAGTTAAGGGATATTTTTTTCAAAAAATTGTCTCAACTTTATTTTTTTTGGTTAGTTAAAGAAACCATTAAAGAATTAATAAAATTTTTAATCCCATATAAAAAGCTTAACCTTACGCTAAGAAAATAAAATTCACTATATTGAAATCATACAAATTTAATATAAAAAATTATGCCAGAATCGAATGCAATTATCAATAAAATCAAAATGCATCTACGCCAGACTTTAGATGCATTGATTCCAGCCAAATCAATCTGTGCTTTAATCGATTTTCCACAGTATTCAAATGTAGGCGATAGTGCAATCTGGCTAGGGGAGATTGCTTATTTGAAACAAAGGCAATGCCAAATACGCTATGTTTGCGATTGTACTAACTATAACCCAAAAGCCTTGGCATCTATTATTGGTACGGGGATTATTTTGTTACAAGGAGGTGGTAATTTTGGCGACCTTTATCCAAGACACCAAAAACTAAGAGAGTGCGTGCTAAATGATTTCCCTAATAACCGCATCATTCAACTCCCTCAATCAATTTTCTTTTCCGATTTAGAAAATCTGGCGCTTACACAGAAGTTTTTATCCGCTCATCAGGATTTTCATTTTGTGGTCAGAGATAAACCCAGTTTTAGTTTTGCTCAAAAACATTTTATAAATCCTCTTTATCTTTGTCCGGACATGGCAATGATGCTGGACTTGAAGCCACTAAAAAACCGTTCAAAATCAACTGACGTGGTCATACTTTCAAGAAGTGATAACGAAAAAGCAACTTCTTTTGATCTGTCAGAATCATTACCGTTCAAGTACCATGTAACAGACTGGCTTGATGAACCCATTCCAAAGCTCCAAATACTTTATGACTGGACTCATCTTCGCTTGGGTTGGGGCTCTAAAGTACCGCGTATATTACTAAACCAATTAAATCTTTATGCCGCCAACGCAATGGCAAAAGAACGCCTGGATCGGGGCTTAAATATACTTGGTGAAGGTAATTTTGTAATAACCGACCGACTGCATGCTTTAATACTTTCTTGGCTGGGAAAAACACCTGTCAGTTTTGTTGATAATAACTACGGCAAGTTATCCAATTATATAGACGCCTGGCTAAGTGATAGCGACGGTCAGCAACAGTGTGACTCACTTAAAGAAGCACTTGAGCTTACATCAAACCTTATAAAAACAGATTCATATTAATCTCATACCAACGCTATGGATATAAGTATTATCATCTGCACCTATAATCGAGCGCAAATACTTGAAAAAACACTTGCAAGCTATAGCTCTTTAAAACCTTCCGATATATTTCAAGTAGAGCTACTTATCGTCGATAACAATTCAAATGACAATACAGCGCAAATAATCAATACATTCATAAAACAACATCCAGAAACTCGTTATATCTTCGAACCTAATCCTGGCTTGTCACATGCCAGAAATACCGGTATAAAAGAATCAAAAGGCAATATCATTGCCTTTATTGATGATGATGTTTATCTTGATCCTGACTGGGTAACAGAGGTTTTACATATTTTTCAAGATCATCCCGAGGCTTCATGCATGGGAGGAAAATCAATACCTCAATTTGAAATCGAAAGACCAGAATGGCTAACAGATCAATTGTTGATCTCCTATGGATCAACAAATTCAGGCGACAACATTAAAACCATGCTTTATCCTGAACACCCTTTTGGCCTAAATATGGCTTTTAAACGCGAGGTATTTACCCAGGTCGGCATGTTTAACCCAAGCTTGGGCCGTAAAAAGAAAAACCTCCTGTCAAATGAAGAATCTGAACTCTTTTGGCGCATCAACCAAGCTGGCCTAAATGTTATTTACGCCCCCAAAGCATTGCTCTATCATCGAATTCCCGCTGAACGAACTTGTAAAGAATGGGTGCTTTCGCGTTATTATTGGCAAGGCATTTCATCGATAGTTTTCGAACAACTCATAGCGCCACGCTCAAGATTAGCATTATTACATGAGAGCTTCAGCGAGGCATGGCATCTTGTTCTTCAATTCACCGGCAAACAGTGGCTGCCTAGAAAAGTCTATTGGCATTATAACGGCATGAGCTTTGACCATAAACGCGCACAAGCTGTTAAATTAGGCAAAATAAAGCAACTATTTGCTGAAGCCCTAACCTATAATAAATATCATAGAAATATCTAGTCTATACTGCTTCCATAAAATTATGCTTGTTCATATAGCCCACTCGAAGGCAGTAATATCGATTGCTAAAAATGACTATTCCATTTATATCGAAACTCATTCATTACATTTGAGTAATAAAAACAAAAAATATAGGAGTAAGAATGCGTGCATTAATCTGCGGGATCGGCGGACAAGACGGCGGCTACCTCGCTAAATTGCTTCTTGATAAGGGCTATGAAGTATATGGCACCTCGCGTGACATTCATTTAATGTCAGGACGCGGTTTACATGTTTTGGGAATTGCCTGTCAAGTCACGCTATGTTCGATGGCGATCAATGATTTTCGCAGTGTGCTATCAGTGCTTGCGTCAGTCAAACCCGATGAAGTATATAATTTGGCAGGACAAAGCTCAGTGGGACTATCATTTGAGCAACCCGTGGAGACAATGGAAAGCATCGCGATAGGCACACTGAACCTCCTGGAGGCGATTAGATTTATCAACCCTTCCATACATTTTTATAACGCAAGTTCCAGCGAATGCTTTGGTGACACAGGTGGCGAACCAGCAAACGAAAATACCGCTTTTCGTCCCCGTAGTCCTTACGCCGTTGCAAAGGCAACCGCATTTTGGCAAGTTGCGAACTATCGCGACGCCTATAAGTTGCATGCCAGTAGCGGAATATTATTCAACCATGAGTCCCCCATGCGCCCAGAGCGTTTTGTCACCCGCAAAATAGTGACAACAGCATGTCGCATTGCCCAAGGCTCAACAGAAAAATTAATTCTTGGTGATATTAATATCCAACGTGACTGGGGCTGGGCGCCTGATTATGTAGAAGCGATGTGGTTAATGGCCCAGCAGGATACCGGAGGTGACTATGTAGTTGCAACAGAACATACAGTATCATTGGCTTATTTTGTAGAGCGCGTTTTTACCGAACTTAAGCTCAACTGGCAAGAGCATGTGGAAAGCGACCCTGATCTCTATCGCCCATCAGAAATACGCATAAGTCGAGGTAATACTGCTCATATCCGCTCCGAATTGGGCTGGCAACCACGATTCAAAGTTGAAGATGTTGTGAAGGAAATGGTTAATTATCAATTAAGCATTACTTAATAAAAGCCTATAAACTATGCTATATTTATTGGACATTACCAAATTTAAAAGCGTAAAAAATAAATTAGCGCGTTGAACTAATTCCAGATATCCGTAAAAAAGAGCCCAATCGATCATTATTTCTTTCTATAACGACCTAATTAACCCATGAAGCCCATAATAGAAGTCAACCACGTCACCAAAGAATACCAATTGGGCCATATCACCAGTCTTAAAGAAAACGTCTTCAATGCCTTTAGACGCATAACCAGAAAACCGCTGCAACAACGGGAAAACTTTAAAGCTTTAGACGATGTCAACTTTACCATTGAACAAGGTGAAGTGGTGGGTATCATCGGCCACAATGGCGCCGGCAAAAGCACGCTACTCAAACACTTGGCCAGCATCAGCAAACCTACAAAAGGTAAGGTCATTGTGCGCGGCAGCATCGCACCGTTAATTGAAGTCGGTGCGGGCGTCAATCCGGAACTAACCGGTCGGGAAAATATCTTTCTAAATGGCGCTATTCTGGGCATTCCCAAAAAAATCATTCAACAAAAACTGGATGAAATTATTGATTTCTCGGAATTGGCACAATTCATTGATACGCCGGTAAAACGTTATAGCTCAGGAATGACGGTGAAGCTCGGCTTTTCCATTGCCACCAGTCTGGAGGCAGATATTTTGATTATTGATGAAGTATTAGCTGTTGGAGATTTGGCTTTTCAACGTAAATGTTTTAATCGTATGGAAAATCTCATACATAATCAAGGCCGTACAGTTCTGGTAGTAAGTCATAATTATCGTCAACTTGAACAAATTTGTACACGCATGATTATGTTAAACAAAGGGCGAGTATCAATTGATGGAAAGCCAACTGATGTTTGTACGCAATTTATTCATGAGAACAATGAAAAAATCAATACTCAACAAATTGCCTCTACCAATTTAAAACAAAAAAGCGACGAATTCGAACTGGTCAAAGTCAATATCCTTGATGTGAACGGAATTTGCATAGATAAACTGGCATATAAAGAACCCTTCAAAATCAGGATTGAATTCAAATTACTAATGCCTGTCAGGAGCATGACGTGCTTTGCTTCCTTCCACACGACAGACTTTATCCAGATAACTGCAAATGAAAGTTTTAAATCGCCAAAAAACTTTGATATCGGGCATCATTTTTTCGAAATGGATTGTTCATCAATGACTTTGCTGCCAGGTATTTACTCAATAAAACTCTGGATAGGAACAGTTGATGGACAAGTTAAATTTGAAGGCAACAACCTGACAAGTTTGCAGGTATACTCAAATGAATATTTGATCGCCCGATTGCAAGATCATGGGTTACTTCAACTAGATGTCAGTTGGAATAATGGCCACATAAATTCATAGGCAGATAAAATATGCATATTGTTTCAAACATAAAGCAAGTTCTGAAAAAAAAATTACCAGCCTTATATAGCAGTTATCTAAATTATCACAGACAAAGATTGCCAGCTAAAGTGGTTCGTATATTATCAGATTCACACGAGCCAACCACTTTAAACGAAAACGAGTTTGATAAACTACAACTAAATCATAAACAATGGTGGCCAAAATACGAATATGATGCATATAGTACTGGTCGCCGAGCTTATGAACGCGCATTGTCATTTTTCAAGCTCGAATCATTACGCCAACCTGGAAAAAATGTTTTAGAAATTGGTTGTGGCGATGGAATGACCGGCGCAACTTTATCCATCTTCGGTCATCAGGTAACCCTACTGGATTATCAAGACTGGCGGGATGATCGAGCTCAAAAAGAAAAATTTATACCGGCAGATTTGGATAAGCCAATCATGCTTCCCGATTCAAGCTTCGATTTTATTTTCTGTTTTAATGTTTTTGAACACATTTCGAATCCAGCGTTAGCCATCAAAGAAATGGTGAGAATTTTGCGGCCTGGTGGACATATCTGGTTAGATTTTAATCCGTTGTATGCCAGCCCACTAGGGTTACATGCTTTCAACTTTAACATGCCATACCCACAATTTCTCTTCTCGCAGGATCTCATCACCAAAAAACTGCATCAGTTAGGTAATAATGATTTGGGTAAAAATCTAATCGAGCTTCAAGCAATAAATCATTGGAAAGCGAATGATTTTGAGAAGTTATTCAGAAATTGTGGCTGTAAAGTTGTTGAATATATTGAAACACTTGATTACAAACAACTAGATATTATTAATAATTACCCCCAAGCGTTCTCAGGTCGGAACTTGTCTCTGCGTGACGTCACAGCAGCAGGAATCTTTTGCATACTAAAGAAGACCGATAGTAATTGCCCTGAGCCATAAACCAGCGAAGTGAAATAGGCTTTGGAGCTTTTCTTAATTATATGGATACGTGCCGAAAAATAACGGGATAATTCAAAACTTGGTAAATAATTAAATTAACTATGAAAATATTATTAGTATCACCAACACCAACACACCCACAAAATGCCGGTAATAGAATAAGAATATTTAAAATAGTTGAGTTCCTCAGAGAGCAAGAACATCATGTCAGTTTTGTATATTCAAATCAAGAGAAAGATTGTGATATTGGAGAAATGCGAAGTTATTTTGGTAATGATCTATATGTTGTTGATTATTTGAAGCCAGCAATACGCAAGAAAAATAAATGGATTGATAGGGTATTAAACAAGCTAAATAAAGATAGGCAATATTACTCCAATATAGATGACTTTTATAACCAAAATCTTGATAGCTTTCTTCAGGACCTTATAAGCAAAAATATATTTGATTGCGTTATCCTTATATATATTTTTTTAACAAAAGCTTTTTTAAATTTTCCCGCATCAACGCTTAAAGTGTTAGATACCCAAGATGTAATGGCTAATAGACACCGACTCTTTCTTGAGAACGGAAAAAAGCCTTCATGGTATTCAACATCCGCTGCCGAGGAAAAGAAAGGTTTAGATCGTGCCGACCATATTCTTTCTATACAAGATAATGAAAAAAATCATTTTAGTAAATTAACATCAAAACCAGTTACTACAATTGGCCACATGGTTGATATTTTTCCCTTAAAATACACAACGCCTCCAAGGAAAAAAATTCTTTTTTTAGGGTCAAGCAATCCCAGCAATGTCTTTGGTATTCAAACTTTCATTACTGAAATATTTCCAGCTATAAGAAAATCGATTCCTGATCTTGAACTTATTATAGTAGGGACGATATGTTCAAAGATCATGGATCAAGAAGGTATTGTGAAGATGGGAGAGATGCCAAACCTTAAATCAATTTACGACTTATCAGATATTGTCATCAATCCACTAACTATTGGTACTGGTTTAAAAATAAAATCAATAGAAGCTTTAGGATTTTCTAAGGCATTAATTTCAACCACAGTTGGCGCTGATGGTCTTGAAGACGGCATAAACTCGGCCTTTCTTTTAGCAAATAATGCTGAAGAATTTTGTACTGCACTTAATTCAATTATTTATGATTCTGAAAAATATCTAACTCTATGTAACAATGCTACAAAATTTGTCGAAAAATGGAACAAGAATATCAAGGATGAGCTTCAATATTTACTTTCATCTAAATAAATGCTTTATTGCATTATTTAACAATATCTAAAAAAAATGAAAAAAATTCTAGCCATTTCTTATCTACCTCCTATGCCAGATCAACAGTCTGGTGATCTGCGTTTTTTTTCAATATTACAGATTCTTACAAAATCAGGACAAGTAACACTTGCAATAAGGAACTTATCTTCATGGCGACTGAAAACGCCTGATTACAAACGATATGAATCTATGTTCATGGATGCTGGGATAACCTTATTCGAAGGAAATATTTTTTCTGCAATAAATTCAGATAAGTTTGATTTAGTGATTTTTGAATTCTATTATTCAACAACTGAATTTTTTGAAATGGCACGTTATTTTCAGCCACATGCAATACTCGCCATTGATACAGTGGATGTGCATTTCAATCGCATGCAAGCCAAGGCGGCATTAACTGGAGAAGTTTCCGACAAAGAAGAAGCCCAACAAGTCCGGTCCAAAGAATTAAATGCTTACCAAAAAGCCGATGTTGTTATTGCCGTTTCTGAAGATGACAAAACACTACTAAAAAAAATATTGCCAAATAAATACATTACTGTTTTACCTAATGTACATATTATTCATGAACCAGCAACACAAAAGATGCGTGAATTTGGAAGATTAATATTTATCGGAGGGTTAGCGTTCTCACCTAATATTGACGCTGTTTTGTATTTTTTAACTGAAGTCATGCCAATTATTCGAACTCGAACAAATGATGTAAAACTCAGTATTATTGGCAGCAATGTTCCACAAGAAATTATTAACATGGCCTCGCAAGATGTGGAAATAATTGGCTATGTCCCAGATACTACACCCTATCTCCAATCAGCTTATATTTCTATTGCCCCACTGCGCTATGGGGGGGGTATGAAAGGCAAAGTTGGCGAAGCCATGTCTCATGGTTTACCTGTAGTTACGACTCGTTTCGGTGCTGAAGGCTTTGGTCTTATACCGGGCGTTGATCTACTTGTTGCTGAGACACCTGATACTTTTGCAGATGCTATTGTAAAATTGTTAGATGATACAATTTACTACAACAAAGTTAGTGACGCAGGATATTGTTTTATAAAAGATAACTATTCCCCTCAATCCATGCAGATAAAAATAGAATCTTTCTTAGAACTGATAAACAAAATTACTCCACTTAAATCAGCTTGGCACGAAAGATTACCATATCATTTCAAAATTTTATTTGAACGCTATATCGGCTGGCGATTCTAATTTTATAGAAAATAAACTCTCTGAATAAAATATCCATCTGAGAGCAAAAGGCAACTACATGCATAACAAAATTGTTTTTGAAGAGTACAAACCAACGATTGTTGTCTTTTCTCTTTATCCTGAAACTCATGCCTGCCCAGTTATTCGTATTATTGATCCTTTAGTTGTAAATAATTATAAAGTACTTTGGGGGGCAAAATATATACAATCAAAATGGTCATTCGATTTAGAGGCTGCATATACCGCAGACTTAATAATCATACAACGCCATTTCCCTTCAGCACATACAGTAGAATTACTTGAAAAAATATTAAAGTCAAACGTACCCATTGCTTATGAACTGGATGACATGCTTATTGGATTGCCTAGTTTCCATCCAAGCTATGAAAATCTAAATTATCATAAACCCTATATAAAGTGGATATTAAAAGCTGCTGATATGGTTATTGCCTCAACCCCAAACCTGCAAATCTCTTTAAAAAAATACACCACTCGACCCATCCACGTACAAACTAACCTGGTGAACTGGGACCTGTTTAACTCTTCCCCTAGACCTATTAGCCCTCCGTTTACTTTTCTTGTTTCTGGTACATCGACTCATACAACCGATTGGTCAATTATTGAAGAATCGCTTTTAAAAATACTTAGCAACTATCCGGATAAAGTCAAAGCCATCTTCTTTGGCAACTTACCTGAGAAATTTTTAAATCACCCCGCAGTGCAATTAATTAAATTTGAAGATGGGTATAAAAAGTATGCCGATAAATTAAAAAAAATAAACGTTAATTGTGCTTTGGTACCTTTGGAGGATACTCACTTTAATAATTGTAAAAGCAATATTAAATGGCTTGAATATTCAGCTGCTGGAATTGCTGGCATTTACAGCAATATAACACCATACAATTCATCTATCCGCCACGGCGAAACAGGTTTTCTTGTTAAAAATACTGCTGATGCTTGGTTTCAGGCCATGAACCAATTGATAAAAAACCCAGGAACAGCACTTGAAATGGTTGAAAATGCACGAGTTGAAGTGCGTAACAACTATAGTGTTGAAAGTTCGTCAGCTGATTATAATAAATTTATTCACAGCTTAGTTGGTCAACCGCATCAACGCAATTTTTTTTCCAAGCTATCAATACTACCCACACGAATGAAAGAAAACACTAAAACAAGATTGACAGCATTTTTAAATAAACATATTTTGTGGCGTTTTACCCCACAAAAATAAATCTACTGAACTTACTATGCAACAAAATAATATAAAAACGGTTATTTGTATGACGACATATAATCGAATCGATTGTGCACGAATAAATCAAGAAATCATTAAGTTAAATTACTTCAAACCTCTTCCGATTGTACATACCTGCTCAAGCAGTGCTTACCATCAACACATAGAAGATGTATTTTTAGCCTGTGAGCCAAAGTCACTACAGCATGGCGCTTTAGATCTACTGAAACAATCACTGGCATTGGCAATGACTACTTACACACCAGAATACATAGTTCATCTGGAGGGAGACACATGGATTATGAATGAACAAATCATCTACGATCTGATTGCAAAAATGGAGCAAGATAAAGAATTAATGATTTGTACTTCCGCTTGGGACGAGGATTTATTGGCATTTAAATATCTAAAACAACCTAGCCTTAAGTTAAACTTGCAAAAAATTGTCGCCGCAGTTGCGCGTAAAGCTGGCTTTTCTTATCAACTTGCTTGCAGGGACAGTCTCGCTACGCAATTTTTTATCATTAGAACAACACCGGAAGTAATCAGCACTTTTATGACTTTAGAACCAATCCCTGGAATTGATCTAGAACAGGCACTTTATCGCAATTTTTTTAAAGTCTTTAAGGATCGTAATTTACTACGTCTTACAACCCGCGAACCTATACATCCCTTTAATCGATATGTAACTGAAAAAATGACTCTGTTTTCTCAGCATTGGCCGATTCGTGGAAGTGCCAACGATATCCGAGACTCTACACATCCGCGTTATATTTCACCTAACGCTGATGGTAAACGCGAGACTCTGATGCGGTTTCCTACGATACATCGCGGCGAATGTATTCAGAAACTTCTCAATGCCAAAACATTTGATTACTATAACCCTGGGGCTTCGAGGACTTAAGTTGAATAGTATAAACTTCAAAATGTGAAGAATGAAACCCCAGCTTAATTAATCACCAGAAAACATATACCTATAGCCTAAAATAAATTCTATGGATTTAATTTCATTATCGAATATTTTTAAATCAGCAGACGAAATATTAACCTTTCAGATTATGGGCGCTAAGCGTTCTATATGTGTATTTGAGGGTGGCCAGTTAATTATTGATCACTTTGACAATGCCCAATGTGCCTTCCTTCGACTAAAAGATAATCCCAATGTCGAATTATTGATTGATAACCCCTATAAGTTTAAGACTATCAAATCAGGAGGTTATTTGGGCACGTCTATAAATAAAAATCAACCCTACCTATGGCTTCCAGATTTACCAAAAATCCGCCAGATAAATGAAGACAATTGCATTCTAGGCGAACAACTGGCACCCATTTATAGTTTATCTTGGGATAGTAACAATCACCTGTCTTTTCAATTAAGCAGTTCAGTTGATTCGGTCACTGATGGAACCATCTGGCAATTTGATGAAAACTTCTCGGCTGATGAAATTCTTTCCTTAATACCGATAGAAACTGAAGGCTTTTTCTTATGGGGCTCTCATGGCTGCGTTGCTAAACCGGCTGATTTATATCGTCATTTGATACATGGTGAGGTTTACGATCTCCGCTACTCGTGGCCACATAACAAAAAATGTTTTTCAGAAAATGAAGCGCATGCCCTTTATACCGTTTTTTCAGGCCTTGAAAAATCCACAGGTAAAGCGCTTTACCGCTATTTTCAGCAACAACTGGTATTGTCACTGATCCAAAGGCAAGCAGATGACGGCGGCTGGTATCATGGTATGTGGACAGACAGCTCGGAATGTCATTACCGATTGCATACCAGCGGCGTGCATTTGTTAATGAATGAATTTCAGCGCACGAACTGTCCACAAGTACAAATGGCCTTGCAAAAAGCGGTTGGTTTTTTAGCTAAAACCACAGATCAGCTCGATTGCGGGGTTTGGTTTTTACATGATTCTTTGGAATTGTCCGAAAAAGCCATGAACAGCGGGCCATTTAAATGGATAGCCAATAAAACCTTGGGTAAAAGTGTATCGAACATGCTGGTATTAAATACTCATCTTGATACCACGATTGCTCTCAATCGTTATGGAAAAATAACCGGCGATAAGCAATATGAAGAATTAGTTGACTCTGCCTTAAATTCAACGGGTGCAGTCTTAACTCTCAGGTCAGCTGAATGGTTTTATAAGCCTTTATTTTGGGCGATTGGTCTGACTATGCTGCCTACTGATAGAGCCAGCAAATTATCCATGCCAGTTCGTGCTATTAAACGTTTTGCCGCAGATTATTTAATTAAAAAACTCCCAGATATTAAAGCACGGTTTCCCCGCCTTGTTATGCCTAATGGCTATATCGACAGGGAATTATCTTTAAGAACTTGGGCGATAGATTATCAAACCATTAATTTAATGGATTTGGCTCGCTATGCTTATTCTTTTCCGCAGGCTTTTGATGAAAGCATTTTAGACAAAGCCATAGAATTTACCCAAACCAGTGGATTAATCAAACGCTACCGGGATTTATCAGCTAACAAACGCTACTCAGTTGGCTTTTGGTCTGAGGCGCTTTATTATCGTTGCCTTGTCAAACCGGATATGAATTATCGGCAATGGCTGGTTGAGGCGATGCTGGAATGTCATGATCTTAAATTTGGTATGGCGCCATCCTTATCGGGTACAAATGGCGAAGCAATCCCATTTAATCTTCAATCAGGTACGCCGTTAATACATAACCCGGAAATTGTCGTGGCTAATTTATGTTACGATCAGCA
>CANNLO010000092.1 GCA_947505055.1 Methylococcaceae bacterium
CACTTTCCAAAATGAAAAATACTCTGATTGAACTCCTTCTGCTTTCAGTTCGTAAACTGCAGGGCAAACTTGAGGCACTGATTGATTACATAGCCTGTACCATAGAGCTTATACGCAGAGGAAGAAGTTATAGTAGATCGACTTCAAAATCGAAAAACAGAATTTTTTATTGAAATTACAAGAGAGCTAAGTAAATCAATGAGTTATTTCTTAACTTAATGGCATTGGGGTCAGCCCCCTTTATTTTTTTTGCTTATCCTTGGTAGATGACGCGTTGCTTATTTAATCTGCACGTTATTTGTAGGATGTGATAAGCGCGGCGTCATACACCGGTTGTGGTTTGTTAGTTTGTTAAACTACACGCCAACGGCAATACTAATGACATCGCTCCAGTGTCCAACGGGTGCATCATGTAATCGGTAAATGGCTTTGTATTTCCATACTGCCCCGCTACCTGAGGCGGGTAAGGGGGTGTTGTCATTGGTATAGGGCTCTGTATCGGTGGCCAATAATATAAAATTGTTACCATCCATTCTGTCTACCCAGATTTCTATGGCACCGGCACGGCCTTTAGTCCAAGCAATAACGGGATGTCCGGCTTGTAAGAAAATACTTAAGGCGGGTTTCCAGGTGGTGGGATCGATTTTTTGTTCGCCACCGACCAGCCATAGCTCTATGCCGATGGTGTCGGTATAGTTTCTATGGGCTTTAATCCGAGCTGCCAAGGCAGATAACCTGGATATAATGCCGGGCTTGACCATGGGTGGGATGGGGGTTGGCAAGGTGGGCATTTCCGGTCAATCGTCGCTACCTAAACCGCCATCACGTAATACGTTTTTAGCATTGGTCCATGATTGCGAGGATGCTTGGGTAATGCCCATGGTATGTAATGAATACCGAAAGGATAGTGAATCTGCTTTTAGTTCGTCAAAATCCCGGGTGCTAATGTCTAAAAGTGTTATATATTTAGGTAAAATAGCAACGAGATGTTCTAGCAGATCGGCTTTGCCATCATCGGTTTTTGGCATAAAAGATGAAGTAGTCATAATAAAGTTACTCCTAAGGGTTGTTTAAATAACTCATAAAGTCGAATTAATCTTCTTTACACACTATTTAACCGGTTTATTTTGATAAAATAAGCCGGTTTGCGCATTGAAAGATCAATGCGCCGTAGCTATTAAGTCGCACTGAGCAAAGGCTAAGGCGTATTGCTTAATGGCTAATCAAAGTTGCCCAGTGGTTGAGCAGTGCTCCTGGGTCTTCAAGCAATGCTCCTCATTGGTCAAGGAGTGCTGCCTGACAGTCTAGGAGCACTCCGCTGTATCTAAGGGGTACTCCTCATGCCTCAAGCAGTGCTCCTTAATGGTTGAGGCGCAGCATTGCTGTCTGCTCAATGCGTCTGATCCATTAAGTAATGCTCCCGAGTAACTGCGGAACACTCCCAGGCAATTAAGTCGTTGCCTTGAAGGCTACGGAGTGCTCCGTGACTGGCGGGGAGCACTCCTTAAGCACTGGTCATTGCTCCCTAACGATTCAGGAGGACTGCTTAATGGTTAAGTGCTTTGTGTGCCCGCATAAATGGCTGTAAGTCGTTAAATTTTTATTTATAAACAATGTGTTGAAATCTAACGGCCATCATTTTTACCAAAATAGCAAGACAGGCTGCCGCAAGCTTGCTCAATCGTTAAAACTACATCACAAAAAAGCAATTTTTCTATGCTTATACGCTAATTTAGTTGAAAAGTCAATAAATAAGAATTTTTAGCCAATGCAAGTAGAAACAGCTAAACGTTTTGGTCGTTTGACTTTGCGCAGGGTTCATTTTATGGTTTGATCATTTGCAACCACGCTGACTTTTGGCAGCAAAGTGATTGCGGTGATTAAATTTTTGTAGTCCAACGGGTCGAATAGATCTATCTGTCTGTCGATACCCTAGTGAAAATTAACAATAGCCATAAACACCTCAGTTAAATGACTAACCCGCTAATGATCTCTCGTTTTTTTTGATTTTAAGTTTTATCAGATCGTGTTTTCATTTTTAATAATTGATGTCCCACATATCTAACCGGGCGCGTTAACCGCCAACTGGGTGATCCAAGTGTTTCGTCTATTACCCCATTAAGACGGGAAATTTGCTCATCACGCTCTGCAAGGTCTTTATTAAGTTGGGCTACTTCTTTATTACGTTCCGCTACTTCTATATTAAGATCCGTGATCTGTTCATCTCGCTCTGCTACAACTTGAGTCAGGTCGGTTATGGTGATTTCCAGTCCACTGATACGCTGTTGCATTAATTCGATATAGTCAGCATGTTGTTTCAGTATTACAGGTGCTTCAATATGTAGTTTGGTATTTTTAGAATCGGCCAACAACTTTAATTTACGGGCCAGTAATAAGGTAACTGGGGTATTTTTATCAGCCAATTGCCATATTTTTTTGGCGATTGAAGGGTTAAAATTTTCACAAGCAATTTGATAAACGTTTACAAGTTTCTCGGCTTGGGTTTTTATTTCAAAATAGCTTTCAGCAAACAAACGGCCTGCTTTTCCTATGTTTTCAGCTTGCTGTGGGTCAGAAAACAGCGCTATACATTTTTCAGCAATCTCTTCTGCGCTTCCCGTTTGGGTTAAAACCACATCGATACCATCTTTGAACAAATGGGCAATATTAACGTCAGGCATAATGACGGGGCGACCCATTGCCAAAAGCTCAGGTAATTTACCCGGTAACCTCAGGTCTTCAAAGGGATCGACTTTGCCGGGTTGAACAAACACATCGGCTAACGCAAAGAGATCAGGCAGCACACTTCTGGGAAGCACACCAAGATCATTAATAACAGCAGCGGTCTCAGGTGGTAGTTGTTCAAGAAAATCCAAGGCAAAGGGCCCGGTACGCAATAATCGACACGGAAAACCTTGTCCATTAATAAGCCCGACTGCTCGACATAATGTTTCGATAGCAGGCTGAGTAAAACCATTTAAGCCACCCGGGTAAACAATCACTCGTTCATTGTCTGCAACGCCATATTGTTTTCGTAATAGAGAATTTGCCGCTCTAGGAGAAAAGAAATCAAGATCAACGCTTGGCATTACTGTTGCGAAGTAAACCCAAGAGGGTACGTCTGCATTTAATTTATCTTGAATAAGTACCACGGCATCTGCCAAACCAATAAAGCTGTCATAACGAAAAGGATGTGATAATGAATCCGGAAGACGATCTGAAATGCTTTGTTCGGTTTGTTGAACCAAGGTAACTTCGTCATAACCTAACGCTCGACAAGAAATCCAAGACTCATGATCTTCAAGGTAGATTATTAAAGGGGTGGGATGTTTTGCCATGTAAGTAGTAACAAAGCGTCTTACATTCTCACGTGGGGTCCATGCATGAATAATATCAGCTGGTCGTCCATCAGGAAATATTGAATCAGGGGCAATCAACACATCAGCATAAAGAACGGGCCTAAAGAAAACATCATGGCAGTGCTTGATACTCTCCAAGTTACGTGGGACAGCTACAGCACAACTGTGGCCACCGCTATTTAGTGCACGTGCATGAAGTGTTAAATGGACTGCACTATTAGTTGTGAAATCCCCATAGAGGACAAATAATATATTCATATAAAATGTATGATTTTGGCTAGTTTTTGAAAAATATTGACTAAATAAAATGGTTCTATATGAATCATGTTTGTCGTTATTATTTACAAACTATAAACCACATATAGTCAATAAGGTTGATTATTTAGAGGTTGAGATAGAATTTATGGTAAATTAAAAAAATCATATGAACATTAATATTTTTAATGAAATTGTACACGCCTAAAAAGTTAATATTAAAGATTATTCCTATCAGATCTATTGCAAGTCAAGTTTTGCGTATCAAAATCATAATAAAGGCAATACCTTATGCATTGTCAATGAGTGGCGGCTTTCGAGGGCTGAGCATGCGTGTATGGGGTGCTTATAAAAACGAAGGTCTCGACGGGATCAAACGCCGTGTCCTTTTTTCTGCTGCACCTGGCAGATCACCGCCGGTAATTGGTTATGGGCAATCCAAGTTCAATGATTATTCTAAATGGGTGAGTCTTTATGACACACACACCGATAAAGATCGAAAGAAGATTAAGTTGCGCATAGATCAGTTCCATAGTGAACCTCTTATTTCGGTAGTGATGCCCGTGTATAACCCACCCCTAGCTATGCTCGAAGATGCCATTCGATCGTTACAGAGTCAGTTGTATCCGAACTGGGAATTGTGTGTCGCTGATGATGCCTCGACGGATATCGCTGTGCATGAGTTACTTCAACAGTATGCGTCGAATGATTCACGTATTAAAATAGTTTTTAGAGAGGCAAATGGCCATATATCAGCGGCGTCTAATTCTGCACTGGAGCTGGTTAATGGTGAATTTGTTGCGCTGCTTGATAATGATGATTTGTTGTCTGAAAATGCTTTGTTTTGGGTTGCCGATGCAATTGTCACTCATCCTGATGCCGGTTTGATTTATTCCGATGAAGACAAGATTGATTCAGATGGGCGGCGCTACGATCCCTACTTTAAACCGGACTGGAATCGCGATTTGTTTTATTCACACAATGTGATTTGTCACTTGGGTGTGTACCGTACTGATTTAGTGAGAAAGCTGGGTGGTTTCCGCTTAGGTTACGAGGGTGCTCAGGATTATGATTTGGCTTTACGTTGTATCGAACAACTTACACCCCAGCAAATTGTTCATATTCCCAAGGTGCTTTACCATTGGCGGAGCCATCCAGGCAGTACAGCACAAGCAGGAAGTGAAAAGAACTATGCGTTGTTGGCTGGCGTACGTGCTTTAGATGATCACTTTGCACGGACTAACATTTCTGCAAAGTCTGAATTGCTGGATTTTGGTATGTATCGGGTAAAATACGCTATGCCAAACGTTACACCCTTGGTCAGTCTGATAATACCTACGCGTAACGGATTGGATTTGATTAAACAATGTATCGAAAGTATTGTAGCCAAAACCACTTATAAAAATTATGAAATTATCATCGTTGATAATAATTCTGATGATCCTAATGTGTTGGCTTATTTTGAAAGCCTTGAAGAGAATAAAAATATACAGATAATTCGTGATCATCGCCCTTTTAATTATTCAGCGTTAAACAATGCGGCTGTAAAAATCGCACGAGGTGAATATATCGGCTTAATCAATAACGATATTGAAGTTATTTCACCAGACTGGCTGACAGAAATGGTGAGTTTAGGCATGCAGCCTGGTGTTGGCTGCGTAGGTGCTAGGTTGTGGTATCCCAATGATACGCTACAGCATGGTGGAGTTGTTATCGGGGTTGGTGGTATAGCAGGGCATTCACATAAGCATTTACCTAAAGGAGCTTCTGGTTATTTTTCTCGTGCACAACTCATTCAAACGCTATCTGCAGTTACCGCAGCTTGTTTAATTATTAAGAAAAGTATCTATGAAGAAGTAGAAGGATTAGATGAGGTTAATTTAAAGGTAGCATTTAATGATATAGATTTTTGTTTGCGTGTTCAGGATGCAGGTTACCGAAATATCTGGACACCCTATGCCGAACTTTATCATCATGAATCCGCAACGCGTGGGACTGAAGATACTCCGGAAAAACAAATACGCTTTACAGAAGAAGTGCTTTATATGAAAAAGCGTTGGGGAGATGAACTAATGAATGACCCTGCTTATAATCCTAATTTAACTTTAGATCGTGAAGACTTTTCTTATGCTTGGCCGCCACATATCCCTAGTATCTGATCTACGAATATTATGAATTTATTTCCACTTGTAGTTGATTTAGATGGAACCCTGATCCGCACTGATATGTTGCATGAATCAGCCTTAAGAGTCCTGCGTGATAAGCCTTTAGAGATATTATTTATTCCTTATTGGTTATTTCAAGGCAAAGCGGTTCTTAAGAGGAATTTATCTAATCGCACTGATTTTGATCCTAGTTCATTGCCTTATAATCAAGAGTTGTTGGACTGGTTAAAACAGCAACGCATTCAAGATCGAAAACTGATCTTATGCACGGCTACCGATCATGCTATTGCACGGGCAATAGCAGATCATTTGGGTATTTTTGACGAAGTAATGGCAAGTGACGGCACGACAAACTTAGCAGGAAAGCATAAAGCCCAAGCTTTAGAACTGCGTTTTGGCCATGCTGGTTTTGATTATGCGGGCAATTCTAGTGCTGATTTTGCGGTATGGCAATGTGCACGGCAGGCGATAGTTGTCAATGCATCTGGTAAAGTGACGCAAAGGGCTGGACAAATTTGTGAGGTAGAGCAAGTATTTCCTGCGCCATCTAGCAGCCTATCAACTTGGTGCAGACTACTGCGCGTTCATCAATGGATGAAAAATGGTTTGTTGTTTGTACCCTTGTTAGCGGCACATCAGATTGCTAATGCAGAGGCTTGGCTAGTACTTTCTCTGGCTTTTTTGTCTTTTAGCCTTTGTGCGTCATCGGTTTATATAGTTAATGATCTATTGGATCTGGAGAGTGATAGGCAACATCCGCGAAAACGTAACCGGCCTTTTGCCTCTGGTTTAGTGCCTGCATCTATCGGTGTTGTCTTAGCGCCCTTATTATTGCTGGGCAGTTTTGCATTGGCCCAATATGTCGGTGGTCATTTTATACCCTGGTTGCTGTTTTATTTTGTAGTAACTTGCGCTTATTCTTGGCGACTTAAAAGCTTGATGTTAGTTGATTGCCTGACCTTAGCGATGCTTTATACCCTCCGTATTGTCGCTGGTGCTGCCGCCATGAACATGGGGCTATCTTTCTGGCTGCTTGCATTTTCTGTGTTCTTATTTTTGTCGCTAGCTTTTGTTAAGCGTTATGCAGAATTGGAAGTCCAAATACTGCAGGGCAAGCAAAAGGCACATGGGCGAGGATATTACACTACGGATGCTTCTTTATTACAGACGATGGGTATAACCGCAGGTTATGCTGCTGTATTAGTTTTGGCTTTTTATCTAAATAGTGATGCAGTTGTATCACTCTATAAAACCCCTGAAATTATTTGGGGCACGGTGCCAGTGATGTTGTTTTGGATAAGCTGGATGTGGATGAAGGCCCATCGAGGTGAAATGCATGATGACCCGTTGGTGTTTGCCGTTAAAGAAAAGCCGAGTCTCCTGGCAGGCTTAACATTTGTAGTTGTTTTGGCTATGGGTGCAGTAGGTTGGTCATGGTAGCGATTTCATCATGGGGACGATTAGGTCGCTTTGAGCATGAAGTTATTACGCTGTATGATAGACATCAAGTCGTTTCACAATTAAAAAGTAATCCAATAGGTATTGCTCATGGTATGGGTCGCAGCTACGGCGATGTCTGTCTAAACCCGAATGGCGTGCTGTGGAAAACTTCAGGGCTAGATCGTTTTATTAGCTTAGACGAAAATACTGGCAACCTAGTTTGTGAAGCCGGTGTGCTATTACGGGATATTCAACGATTAATTATTACTCGTGGGTGGATATTACCCGTTACGCCAGGTACACAATTGGTAACAGTAGGTGGAGCGATTGCCAACGATGTACACGGCAAAAATCATCATGGGTCCGGCTCTTTCGGTGACCATATTAACTGGCTTAAGCTGACCCGTACCGACGGTAGCATTATCGAATGTGGCCCAGAACTGTTACCAAATTGGTTTGCTGCGACAGTAGGTGGTTTTGGCTTAACGGGGGTCATAACTGAAGTCGAAATTCAATTACGCAGGGTAATGGGGCCTTGGCTAAGCACTGAAACCATACCGTATGGAAATTTAAACGAATTTTTTCATCTGGCTGATACTTCAGAAGCTGATTGGGAACACACCGTTTCATGGATAGACTGTGTTGCCAAAGGTGGACGAGGACTCTTTATGCGAGCAAATCCAACTGACCGCGCTGAACACCAAAAGCCCAAAAGTCGAAAGTTGACCATGCCTTTTGTACCGCCTATCTCTTTGATGAATAAACTGACGCTACGGCCTTTCAATACGACTTATTTCAATCTAAAAAAACGGCAAGCAGGTAAAAGTACTGCACATTATGAGTCCTTTTTTTATCCGCTAGACAACCTGTTGGAATGGAATCGGATGTATGGTCCTAAAGGTTTTTATCAGTATCAATGTGTCGTACCACGGTCGATTGGACATGATGCGGTGCAGGCGATGCTAAAGGAAATTGCCCGTTCTGGAGAGGGATCTTTCTTAGCGGTGTTGAAAACCTTTGGTAATCGCCAAGCCTTAGGCATGATGAGCTTCCCGCAGCCAGGTGTGACATTGGCATTGGACTTTCCTAACCTCAGCGAACGCACGCTGAAGCTTTTTGAGCGGCTGGATACTATCGTAAGAGAAGCAAAAGGCCGGATTTATCTTGCCAAAGATGCTCGTATGCCGCGTGACTTATTCGAGGCAGGCTATCCACGCCTTGCCGAATTTCTGAAATATCGTGATCCCGGCATGAGTTCGGCATTATCACGTCGCCTGATAGGTAACTAACTTATGCAAGACAAAAAAAGAATCGTCATTATCGGCGCAACTTCGGCTATCGCAGAGCATTGCGCTCGCTTGTGGGTAGAAAATACCAACGTCGATTTGACGCTAGTTGCTCGTAATGCCGAGAAAGCAGAGCGCGTGGCTGCAGACCTGCGCGTACGTAGTCCGCAATCGATTATTCGTGTGCTTGAAGCAAATTTTATAGCTCCGCTCGCAATCCAGCAACTCGTCGATAAAATCGTTGCCGTAGGCATAGTACACACGGTATTGATCGCACATGGCTCACTACCGGATCAAGATGTTTGCCAACAGAATTTGACGGAGTGCAACGAAGCGCTGACCGTTAATGGCATCTCGCCCGTACTATTTGCAGAAGCCTTTGCGGGTCACATGGAAAAAGCTAAGCTAGGCACGTTGGCGATTATCGGCTCAGTCGCTGGTGACCGAGGTCGCAAGTCTAACTATGTCTATGGTGCTGCCAAAGGACTGGTTACGCGCTATGCGCAAGGTCTACAACATCGTTTAGCCAATACTGGCGTCAAAGTGGTGCTGATCAAGCCTGGTCCCACCGAGACACCCATGACGGCGCATCTAAAACAGCAAGGGGGGCTTGCTAAGGTAGAAGACGTTGCAAAAGTAATTGTTAATGCAATCAACCAAGGCAAACCGGTTGTCTATGCCCCCGCAAAATGGGCGTTGATTATGATGATTATTCGGCATTTGCCTAGCTTTGTTTTTAATAAGCTAAATATTTAATCTAGGAAAAGTGTGTAGCTATTCTCCTTAAAAATCTTAAACCTAGATATATAATTGATGAAAAATTATCTTCAAAAGCGCTTCCACATTGCAGAAATACTACCTTATATCGGTTTTGCTGTATTTGTATTGGGTGTAAAGCTCGCAATAATCGCGATTTATGGTAATGCGACGCCCTACTGGGATCAATGGGATGCTGAAGCTTATAAGCTATATCGACCTTTGCTTGAAGGGTCATTACATTGGATAGACTTGTTTGCTGCCCATAACGAACATCGCATTCTGACAACTCGTTTACTGCATCTGGTGTTGTTAGAGTTAAATGGCAAGGTTTGGAATCCAATTTTACAAATGCAGGTCAATGCAGTTATTCATGTTGCAAGCCTATCTGTACTTTTGTGTTATTTAAGCAAAGCCTTTTCTCTCAGCAATAAGACGGCTTTATTTATCTTCTCAGCCATATTGTTTGCTATTCCATTTGGCTGGGAAAATACTTTGGCCGGCTTTCAGACGCAGTTTTACTTTCTGTTACTCTTTAGTTTTGTGTTTTTGTGGGCTATGTCTGCTTACCAGACCTATAGTCTTAATTGGTGGCTGGGTGTCATGGCGGGCGGACTGTGCTTGGTCACCTTAGCATCGGGTGCGCTTACCGTTCTGGCAGGCAGCTTGATTTTAGTGATTAGACGATTGCTTGCAAAAGATAAAGAGGGAGTTGCCATTTCGGCTATTGCCTTATTAATAGTGTTGGCCATGGTTGCAATCAGTTTAACGCCAAGTATCGCTGGACACGCAACATTGAAAGCTCAATCTGTGCCGCAGTTTTTAAAAGCCTTGGCTATAGTTCTATCGTGGCCAGCGAATAAAATAGGGCTTGTAATTATTCAGATACCGGTATTGTTGTTAGTTCTGCGGATTTTCTTTAAGAAGGAATACCAAGCAGCCCCTTATTTTTTTATTGTTGCGGTGACTCTTTGGTTATTCGGACAATTTATAAGTATTGCTTACGGGAGAGCTGTTGCCGTAACGTCATCACGTTATTTGGATCTTTTTGCAATTGGTCTTGTGATTAATTTTGCAGCGTTGATTATTATGTTAAGCCAAGCCAATATAAAACATCAGTTCAGTTATGGCTTAGGTATTGCCGTTTGGTTAATGACTGTTACTTTTGGTTTTTCTATGTCTGCAGGTAAATTGTCAGAGGATTTGCAAGAAAGGGCTAAGCAAGGTCTGGAGCAAGAAAAAAATGTGCGAGCCTACTTGTGTAGTGGCGATATTATACATTTACAGAATAAACCCTTTCTGTTCGTACCTTACCCCAATCCGGAAATATTAAAAAGTTTGCTAGATAACCCTGCAATACGCAGTGTTCTCCCCGGTAATATCTATATGCCGAATTCTTATCATCCTATTGGGTCTGGTGGCGAACCCTTTTGTGATCCAGGTTCCTTAGTACCAGCTTTTAACGTACTAAACTGGAAAGTAACTGATGATACAGCAGGTTTCGCTACGATGGATTCTTTTAAAATTAATGGCTGGCAGGGCACGGATTACTACAAGAGTGTCATTCCTGGTTTTCAAATTGTTGGGTCGTTGATCCAATCAGAAAATGACACGGGAATAATTACGCTACATCTACATAGAGGCGAAAGAATTCTTTACCGATCAGGGCCGAGGGTGACAGGACAATCTATTATTATAAATAAAGGCGGAGTTGGGAAATTTTATACTTCACTTCCACTTAGCTTAGAGTGGTCTATATTGGAATTTTCCAAAATTCAGTTACCTGAGGAATTCGATGTCACCTTGATTGATGCGGGTACAAAGTGGGGCGAGTGGTCAGCTATCGCATTAAAAAGGTAAACAAAGGCTTATTATGAAAAATACAAAAATTATTCTTCCTGGTGGTGCGGGCCTCGTAGGCCAAAACCTTGTTGCCCGACTAAAGCTCAAAGGCTACACCAACATCGTGGTTCTCGATAAGCACCGAGTCAATTTGGCTGTACTAAAACAGGTTCAACCGGATATCACGACTGAATACGCCGATTTGGCAGTGCCAGGTGATTGGCAACACCATTTTGAAGACGCTGAGGTGGTGGTGATGTTACAAGCTCAGATTGGCGGTAATGATTATCAAGAGTTTGTTAGCAACAACCTAGACTCCACGCGATTGGTTCTTGATGCCATCAAAGCCAACAATATTCCCTATCTGGTACATATCAGCTCTTCAGTTGTGGAATCGGCGGCGGATGATTTTTATACCAATACCAAAAAAGATCAGGAGCGTATGGTATTAGAGAGCGGCATTGCTTGCCCGATATTGCGGCCAACCTTGATGTTTGGCTGGTTTGATCGTAAGCATTTGGGTTGGCTGTCGCGCTTTATGAAAAAAGTGCCGGTTTTCCCTATCCCTGGGCATGGTCGTTACATGCGTCAGCCCCTTTATGTAGGTGACTTCTGTAATATCATTATTAGTTGCATTGAAAACAGGGTTGCTGATGGCATTTATAATATCTCCGGTCACGAGCAAGTTGATTACATTGATATTATTCGTGAGATAAAGCGAGCGACGAAGGCAAAAGCATTCATCATCAAGATTCCCTATAGCCTGTTCTATGTGCTGATTTGGCTTTGGGGACGTTTCGATAAAAAACCGCCCTTCACGACTCAACAACTGGCGGCACTTAGTACCAAAGATGAATTTGAAGTGATCGACTGGCCGGGTATTTTTGGTGTGTCTTATACGCCTTTTGCACTCGCTATTGATGAAACCTTTAATGATCCTTCTTATAGTCAAGTAGTTTTGGAGTTTTGACGATGGGACAACGTATAGCGGTGTTGGGAGCAGGCCCTATGGGTTTGGCTGTGGCTTATCAATTAGCACGTGATGGTCACAAGCCAGTTGTTTTTGAGGCCGATGACCGCGTGGGCGGCATGACCGCTGCCTTCGATTTTTCTGGCTTATCCATCGAGCGCTATTACCATTTTCATTGCATCTCGGATCATGCTTTTTTGGCGATATTGGATGAACTGGCTTTGGCTGACAAGATGCATTGGGTAGTCACAAAAATGGGATATTGGTTTCAGGGGCAACTGCAACCTTGGGGCAACCCGGTTGCGCTACTCACGTTTAAAGGCTTGAGTCTTGTGGCAAAATTTCGTTATGGACTGCATGCTTTTCTATGTACTAAACGCAATGACTGGCAGTCATTGGATCATGTCGAAGCAACCGGTTGGATCAAACGCTGGGTGGGTAAAGAAGCGTATGAAGTTTTATGGCGACGGCTTTTTGACTACAAATTCTATGATTACACCGATAATTTGTCAGCAGCCTGGATCTGGAGTCGTATTCGACGAATTGGCAGGTCACGCTACAGTTTGTTTCGCGAAAAATTGGGTTACTTGGACGGTGGATCAGAAACGCTACTGCAAGCAATGCGGGCTGACATTGAAGCGCATGGTGGCGAGATTCGTTTAAAATCTCCAATTAGCAAGGTGGTCATTGAGGCAGGTAAAATCTGTGGTATTGAAGTTTCAGGTCAATTTGAAGCCTTCGATAAGGTAATTAGTACCATTCCATTGCCCTACATTCCCAGATTAATACCTGACTTACCCGTCGACATTTTGGCGCATTTTCAATCAATTAATAACATTGCCGTGGTCTGCGTTATTGTGAAACTACGTAAAGCCTTAACTGAAAATTTTTGGTTAAACACCAATGACCCAGAGATGGATATCCCTGGTTTAGTGGAATACAGTAACTTGCGATCCTTGTGTGATCATATCGTTTATGTGCCTTTTTATATGCCTGGTGAACATCCCAAATTTGCAGAATCAGATCAAGTTTATTTAGATAAAGTACGTTGCTATTTGAAGAAGATTAACCCTGACTTATGTGATGTTGATTTTATCGATTTACACGCCAGTCGTTATCGATATGCACAACCGATTTGTGAGCCGGGTTACTTGGATAAGCTACCGCCAGTAGCGTTGCCAATTAAAGGTTTATGGGTTGCTGATACCTCTTATTATTATCCGGAAGACAGGGGTATATCTGAGAGTATAGATTTTGGTCGGAAAATGGCCAAGGGTGCGGTCGGTTGATTAGACAATATCTAATTTCATGGTTATTAGGTGTTGCCACATATTACTTATTGCCCTTTTTAGGGGTGTCAAAATATGTATTTGAGATTGCAAATATAGTCGGCTTTATTATCCCTAAAATGGTTTGGTGGGTATCTAGTAAGCTATCAAAACAGTTTATGATTTTTTTATTGACGGGTGGAACTGCAGCCGCAGTAAATTTTGGCTCTAGGATAGTTTATAACCAGTATGTTGATTTTTCTTGGGCTGTTATTTTTGCTTATATCACAGGGATGATCACGGCTTTTATTTTGGCAAAACTGTTTGTATTTAAGGAAAGTCAGCAGTCATTGCACCGATCCGCTTTATTTTTTGTTTTGGTTAATGTGGTGGCTATCGTGCAAACATGGGGGATTAGCATGGGTTTAGCTCGCTACCTATTGCCCTATTTAGGCGTAACGCTATATGCCCCTGAAATAGCTCATGCCATGGGTGTTGCGGTGCCCGTGTTTACTAGTTATATCGGGCACAAGCGTTGGTCGTTTAAAGAAGAATAGAATAATATGGGACAGACGTTCGCAGTAACAACAATTTAGCTAGCGGGTTAAAGTCCCGCCCAAGGAGTTGTCCATACGCCTTGGTAGTACGAAGGAGCGGCGTTTGAGCAATCAAGGGTCGTGAGTTCCTAAACGACAAAGATATAGGCCGTTTTGAAGGTTGAACCGTGTGTAGGCTCGTAAACTTAATATGGTTGCCGACCTCGTGTCCGTATAGGGAAGGCCG
>CANNLO010000093.1 GCA_947505055.1 Methylococcaceae bacterium
GTTTACCCTTTAATTTTAATGTTAGGAGATATAGATGAATATACGTCCGTTACACGATAGAGTCATAGTTAAACGCGTTGAAGAAGAAACTACAACTCCCGGTGGTATCGTATTGCCTGGTTCTGCCGCCGAAAAACCAAGTCAAGGTGTAGTTTTGGCTGTAGGTAATGGCAAGCAACTGGACAACGGCACTTTACGCGCTCTGGAAGTTAAAGTTGGCGATAAAGTGCTGTTTGGCAAATACTCAGGCAATGAAGTTAAAGTTGACGGTGATGAACTGATCGTTATGCGTGAAGAAGACATCATGGGCGTTTTGGGCTAAGCCTGAATACTAATCCATTCACATACAACATAATTAAGGAATAAAAATGGCTGCAAAAGACGTATTATTTGGTGATGACGCTCGTGTCCGTATGGCGCGTGGTGTAAATATTTTAGCAAACGCAGTAAAGGTAACTTTAGGTCCTAAAGGCCGTAATGCGATTCTGGACAAAAGCTTCGGCGCTCCAACCATCACCAAAGACGGTGTATCGGTTGCAAAAGAAATCGAATTAAAAGACAAATTCGAAAACATGGGCGCGCAAATGGTTAAAGAAGTAGCTTCGCATACTTCTGACGTGGCTGGTGACGGTACTACGACTGCGACCGTATTGGCGCAATCTATCGTCAATGAAGGTTTGAAAGCTGTTGCAGCGGGCATGAACCCAATGGACTTAAAGCGCGGCATCGATTTAGCCGTGACTAAAGCTGTTGAAGCGATTGTGGCTTCTGCTACACCTTGTACTGATAACAAAGCGATTGCTCAAGTCGGTACTATTTCTGCAAACTCTGACGAGTCAGTCGGCAAAATCATTGCTGAAGCAATGGAAAAAGTCGGTAAAGAAGGCGTAATCACTGTTGAAGAAGGCACAGGCCTGGACAACTCATTGGACGTCGTTGAAGGTATGCAGTTTGACCGTGGCTATTTGTCACCGTACTTCATCAACAAACAAGAAAACATGAGCGTCGAATTAGACGATCCATTGATTCTGATTTACGACAAAAAAATCTCCAACATTCGCGACATGCTCCCCGTATTGGAAGCCGTTGCTAAAGCCGGTCGTCCTTTGTTGATCGTTGCTGAAGATGTAGAAGGCGAAGCGTTGGCAACTCTGGTTGTTAACACTATTCGTGGCATCGTTAAAGTTGCCGCTGTAAAAGCGCCTGGTTTTGGCGATCGTCGTAAAGCCATGTTGGAAGACATCGCGGTATTGACTGGCGGTGTAGTCATTTCTGAAGAAGTTGGTTTGAGTCTGGAAAAAGCTGAATTGGCCCAACTGGGTACAGCAAAGAAAGTACAAATCACTAAAGAAAACACCACTATCATTGATGGAGCTGGTTCTGAAGAGCAAATCAAAAGCCGTGTTGCACAAATTCGTGCACAAGCTGATGATGCAACATCTGACTATGACAAAGAAAAACTGCAAGAACGTCTGGCTAAATTAGCCGGTGGTGTTGCTGTTATTAAAGTCGGCGCTGCAACTGAAATCGAAATGAAAGAAAAGAAAGCTCGCGTTGAAGATGCATTACATTCAACTCGTGCAGCGGTTGAAGAAGGCGTTGTTGCCGGCGGCGGTTCTGCTCTGGTTCGCGCTATTTCAGCTCTTGATAAGCTTGAAGGCATTAACCACGATCAAACAGTTGGTATCAACATTCTGCGTCGTGCAATGGAAGAGCCTTTGCGTCAAATCGTTGCCAATGCTGGCGACGAGCCTTCAGTTGTATTTAATGAAGTACAAAAAGGCACGGGTAACTTCGGTTACAACGCGGCTACCGGTCAATACGGCGACATGATCGAAATGGGTATTTTAGACCCTGCGAAAGTAACCCGTACTGCATTGCAAAATGCAGCTTCTGTTGCCGGCTTGATGCTGACCACTGAAGTAATGATTGCTGATGCGCCTAGCGAAGACAAAGGCGGTCATGGCGGCCATGATATGGGCGGCATGGGCGGCATGGGTGGCATGGGCGGCATGATGTAATCTTGTTGTCTTATAGGCTTATTAAGCCTTAAGCAAAAATAAAAGCTCTTACTGTCTTAATAGCAGTTGGGGCTTTTTTTTGTCTTGTGATTATATGTTGCGCAGAATTTTACTGGTTAAATTCAGGCACTGATCAGCTGGTAAGACTTTTCATAAGCATTAACCTGATTATAAAGTTGAAAAATTCAAATATGTTGGTAAGTTAATAAAGAAATGAGTTTAAGTATGGCATTCTCTGCCGCAAGCAGAGCATAGTATTAAGTCATTAGTTTTCATACGATGTGTTTAGGGCACTTTCCGAAAGGAGAATATACATGGCAAAACATAACGATTATCTAAGCAAAGGCTTGGGCGATTCTGTAACAATGGTAGTTAATGGCATTGATCGCGATGTAGAGCGAGGAGAGGATGTTTTGATGCTGGGTTTGTGTATTGTTATACTGTCTTCAACATTCGCGCCAGTTGCACCGCCTTTTATTTTACTGCCATTAGTTGCAATGACTTTTGCCTTTTCTGCGGGTTATGCCCGAATCAATTATCACAATATGGAGAGGAAGCTTTTAAAATCAATAGCGCAGCTTGATGGGCATGAGCAAATGATTTTAAGTCCAATCGCCGCTGTTTTTAGAGACTATCCCATGGAATCTTTGACGGTATCGTTCAATCCTTTAAAAAATCTTAAAAGAACTTGGAAGAGTGCCTTGGGTGGGATTGTGATTAATCCATTCTGGATGCCTATTTTTTATGTGATGGGGATGCAAATCGTCGAGGAAAAAAAATTGTGTTTTTTAAATCGTGCCATTATTTGTGTTGAACAAAAACTTTCTTCATAGTTCTCTATTACCTGATTACCCATAAAATTTCAGATGAAATGACCTGGATGTCATTAGTATAGAAAAATTGTTAATGACCCAAACCCCATAATCTCGTAAAATTAGCACAGTTTTGTTTTTTTACAACAGGGTGAGCGCTTATTTCATCCCGTTTGCATATTTGAGGTGACGTGTTTGGTTAAGTCTGCTGTATTGGTATTGGAAGATGGAACGATTTTTAACGGTGTGGCCATAGGCGCAGATGGCTGTTCCGTGGGTGAAGTTGTTTTTAATACGGCTATGACCGGATATCAGGAAATCCTTAGTGATCCCTCTTACGCCAGGCAAATTGTCACATTAACTTATCCTCATATTGGAAATGTGGGGACAACTAGTGAAGATGATGAATCTGTTGGAGTTTTTGCCAGTGGATTGGTAATCAGGGATTTGCCGTTACTGGCTAGTAATTGGCGCAGCGAAAAAACTTTGCAGAAATATCTACTTGACAATAACGTCGTAGCCATTTCAGACATTGATACACGCCAATTAACCCGTTTATTGCGTGATAAAGGTGCGCAACGTGGATGTATCATGGCCGGCGAATCAATTGATGTCGAGCTCGCAAAAAATGCCATTGATGGTTTCAGTGGGTTAAAAGGACTTGATCTCGCCAAGGAAGTCACGGTAAACAATTCTTATGAGTGGACTGAAAATATTTGGGATCTACAACATGGACATACTCCAGCTGTAAATCTTACTAAACACGTTGTGGCTTATGACTTTGGTGTTAAACGAAACATTCTCCGGTTGCTGGCGAATCGTGGATGCCGGGTAACAGTTGTTCCGGCAACAACGTCTGCACAAACAGTTTTGGCAATGAACCCAAATGGCGTTTTTCTGTCGAATGGTCCTGGCGATCCCGAGCCATGTACTTATGCAATAGAAGCAATAAAAACCATACTGGAAAAGAAAGTTCCGGTATTTGGTATTTGTCTTGGACATCAGTTATTGGCTTTAGCCAGTGGTGCTCAAACTGAAAAAATGAAATTTGGTCATCATGGTGCCAATCATCCGGTTCAGGAAATTGCTACAGGCCGAGTTATGATCAGTAGTCAAAATCATGGTTTTGCAGTTAAAGAAACCAGTCTTCCTAAAAATGTTATAGCGACTTATCGTTCTTTGTTTGACGGAACTTTACAAGGTATAAAAAGGACTGATTGTCCTGCGATGAGTTTTCAGGGACATCCTGAAGCAAGCCCAGGTCCACATGATGTGGAATCCTTGTTTGATGATTTCATCGCGATGATGGAAGTCGTTTAGGTTGTAGGCATGGTTGCCATGTCTTTTCAGCTCGCTACAGTATTTGCACATTAATCTCGACTTTTAAATCTTACATTTACTATCCCGCTTCCGCGGATAAGTGATTGTGATTCCGAATTATAAGTGCGATGAACATACCTAATTAACAGCAACATAAATGCAGATAAAATGCCAAAAAGAACCGACATAAAATCGATTTTATTACTGGGTGCAGGCCCCATTGTTATTGGCCAAGCCTGTGAATTTGATTATTCAGGCACCCAAGCTTGTAAAGCACTTCGGGAAGAAGGGTATCGAGTAATTCTTGTTAATTCAAATCCCGCAACGATTATGACTGACCCGGATATGGCCGATGCAACTTATATCGAGCCTATCGACTGGCAAACCGTCGAAAAAATTATCGAAAAAGAACGACCTGATGCAATCTTGCCTACTATGGGCGGACAAACGGCGCTAAATTGTGCGTTGGACCTAGATGCTCATGGCGTTCTGGAAAAATACGACGTTGAAATGATAGGAGCAACCAAAGAAGCCATCAATAAGGCTGAAGACCGCGAGTTATTTAATCAAGCCATGCGCAAAATTGGCTATGAGGTTGCGAAATCAAAAACAGCTCATTCCATGGAGGAAGCTTTAGCCGCACAGAAAGAGGTAGGTTATCCCACAGTTATTAGGCCTTCATTTACCATGGGTGGCAGTGGCGGCGGTATCGCTTATAACAAGGAAGAGTTCGTCGAGATTTGTGAGCGGGGCCTTTATTTGTCGCCCACCAACGAGTTATTGATTGAAGAATCTGTACTGGGCTGGAAAGAATATGAAATGGAGGTAGTGCGTGATTCAAAAGATAATTGCATTATCGTCTGCTCTATCGAAAACTTTGATCCTATGGGGGTTCATACTGGTGATTCTATAACTGTAGCGCCGGCGCAAACGTTAACTGACAAAGAATACCAAATTCTGCGTAACGTGTCTTTGGCTGTATTACGTGAAATCGGCGTCGATACCGGAGGTTCCAATGTGCAGGTGGCAATTAACCCTAAAGATGGCCGGATGATTGTCATAGAGATGAACCCTCGTGTTTCAAGGTCATCGGCGTTGGCGTCCAAAGCAACAGGATTTCCGATTGCAAAAGTGGCTGCAAAACTGGCAGTTGGTTATACGCTTGATGAATTGAAAAACGAGATTACAGGTGGCGCGACACCGGCCTCATTCGAGCCATCTATCGATTATGTGGTCACCAAAATCCCACGGTTTACCTTTGAAAAGTTTCCGCAAGCCGACGACCGTTTGACTACGCAGATGAAGTCTGTAGGTGAAGTGATGGCAATAGGGCGAACTTTCCAGGAATCATTACAAAAAGCCTTGCGTGGCTTGGAAATCGGCATCAGCGGTCTCGATGAGATTATTGATTTAAGCCAAGACGACGCCCCGGAAAAAATGCAGCGTGAAATGCGTCATCCTGGACCTGATCGTTTATTGTATGTTGCCGATGCATTTCGTAGCGGAATGACTCTGGAAGATGTGCATGAAGCTAGTAAAATTGATCCCTGGTTTTTGGCTCAGGTGGAAGATTTAGTTATCACTGAAAAATCTTTATCGACAAAAACCTTATCGACTTTAAAAGAAGGCGAGTTGTATAAATTAAAGCGCAAAGGCTTTTCTGATATACGCCTAGCCAAGTTATTGGATACCTCTGAGTCTGAAGTGCGTAATGTACGTCACAAGCAAAATATTCGTCCGGTTTATAAGCGCATAGATTCCTGTGCAGCAGAGTTTTCATCGGACACGGCTTATTTGTATTCGACTTATGAACAGGAATGCGAAGCGCGTGTTTCCGATAAAGAAAAAATCATTATACTCGGTGGGGGTCCTAATCGTATCGGCCAAGGTATTGAGTTTGATTATTGTTGTGTACACGCCGCTTTGGCGTTGCGCGAAGATGGTTATGAAACCATCATGATCAACTGTAATCCTGAAACCGTTTCTACAGACTTTGATACATCTGATCGTTTGTATTTTGAGTCTTTGACTCTTGAAGATGTTCTTGAAATTGTCAATTTGGAAAAGCCCAAAGGCGTAATTGTACAGTATGGTGGCCAGACTCCTTTAAAGCTGGCTCGAGCCTTGGAAGCAGCGGGCGTCCCAATCATTGGAACCTCGCCCGACTCGATTGATCTGGCTGAAGATCGTGAGCGCTTTCAAAAGCTATTGGAAAGACTGGACTTAAAACAACCGCCCAATGCCACGGCCCGATCTGTTGATCAGGCAATTAATGCTGCAAAAGACCTTGGTTATCCGTTGGTGGTTAGGCCTTCTTATGTTCTGGGTGGACGTGCGATGGAAATCGTCTTCAATGAGGAAGGTTTGCAGCGCTATATGAAAGAAGCTGTTACGGTTTCTAATGATTCACCAGTTCTGTTGGATCGATTTCTGGATGATGCGGTCGAAATGGATGTTGATGCCATTTACGATGGCGAGCAGATTTTGATTGGCGGTTTGATGGAGCATATTGAACAGGCCGGCGTTCATTCCGGAGATTCCGCTTGCTCATTACCGCCTTATGAATTGGCGCCGGAACTTCAGGATAAGTTACGTGAACAAGTGACTAAAATGGCAAAAGCGTTGGGAGTTGTTGGTTTGATGAATACCCAGTTTGCCATTCAGGGAGAAGATATTTATGTGCTTGAAGTAAATCCAAGAGCTTCACGAACTGCGCCTTTTGTATCGAAAGCGACTGGTTATCCGTTGGCGAAAATTGCTGCACGATGCATGGTTGGACAAACTTTGGCGCAACAAGGTATTACAGAAGAGCGTATTCCTGATTATTATTCGGTTAAGGAGGCTGTCTTTCCCTTTGTTAAATTTCCAGGCGTCGACCCCTTATTGGGACCGGAAATGAAATCAACCGGCGAAGTCATGGGAATAGGCAAAACATTTGGTGAGGCTTTTGCAAAATCACAGCGTGCTGCCGGTGTTAATTTAAATCACAGCGGCAAAGTGTTAATCAGTATCCGTGATGCTGATAAAGCCAAGGCGCCTGAGGTTGCCAAAATGCTGGTTGCCAAGAAATATGAAATTATCGCTACTGGCGGTACTGCAAATTTTCTTAAGGCAGCTGGAATTCCATGCGAAGTGGTTTATAAAGTTAACGAAGGACGACCGAATGTGGTTGATATGATTAAGAACGATCAGATTCAGTTGATTATTAATACCACAGAGGGAAAAAAAGCCATTTCAGATTCATTTGCCATGCGAAGAGAAGCCTTGCAGCGTCGTGTAACCTATTATACGACGATGGCTGGTGCCAAAGCTGCCTGTTATGCACTGGGTGAATTGGATGCTGGTGATGTTAATTGCTTGCAGGATTTACATAAAGGTTTGAATTAAGACTAAAGACCAAAAACTAAAAGCGCTATCAATTAGTTGTTTAGTCTTTGGCAATTCGTTTATTAAAAAATTACTTGGAGTTGTTAAAGCATGATTAAAGTTCCTCTCACCGTTAACGGTGCAGAAAAATTACGTACCGAATTGGAAGAGTTAAAATCGGTGGTAAGACCTCGTATTATTGCATCAATTGCAACAGCTAGAGCGCATGGGGATTTAAAAGAAAATGCCGAATACCATGCAGCAAAAGAGCAACAAAGTTTCGCGGAAGGCCGTATTTCAGAAATTGAAGGAAAGCTTTCAAATGCCCAAATTATTGACGTCACCAAGGTCGACGCGAATGGAAAGGTGGTTTTTGGCGCAACAGTAAAAATAGAAGACATTGAAGCCGAAAGAAAGGTAACCTATCAAATTGTTGGAGAAGATGAGGCCAATATCAAGAAAGGTCGTATTTCAATCGGTTCGCCTATTGCAAGAGCCCTGATTGGTAAAGAAGTTGAAGACGTTGTAACGGTAAAAGCACCCGGTGGTAATGTCGATTATGAAATAATTTCTATTGAATATATTTGAATGGGGTAAAGGGTTCAATGGGCTTGATTTACCTTGAACCTTTTAACTTTCACCTTGAATCAATATTATTTCTCTGGATTTAATCGATAAATGACTGCAATTTGTCCAATATTTTGAATAAGTTCTGCACCTGTGTCTGTGCATATTTTTTCGGTGATAAGTTTGCGACCTTCCTTTTCAGCGCGAATACGGATTTTAATCAGTTCGTGGGTTTTAAGCGCCAATTCAGTCTCTGCCAGCACAGCTACTGTAAGTCCTGATTGGCCAATCATAATGACGGGTTTTAAAGTGTGCGCTTGAGCCCGAAATTTTTTCTTATCTGCAGAGTTCACTCATTATTCCTAAATCAAAAAGCATAAATTTTACACTAAAATACAGTTATGGGACGAAGTAAAAGTAGTAGTCGCTGGATGCAGGAACATTTTGATGATGAGTATGTCAAAATGGCGCAAGTTCAAGGTTACCGTTCGCGTGCAGTTTTTAAATTAAAAGAGATCCAAGAGAAAGATCATCTTATTAAACCCGGGATGAATATTATTGATTTAGGCGCTGCTCCAGGGGGATGGTCGCAGTTCGCACGACAGATTATCGGCAAGAAAGATAAAGTGATTGCACTGGATATTTTGCCGATGGATTCACTGGAGGGTGTTGAGTTTATAGAAGGCGATTTTCGTGAACAATCGGTGATGGATCAATTATGCGTAGTACTGGATGGTGCTCCAATTAATCTGGTTATGTCTGATATGGCTCCTAACATGAGTGGAAATAAGGGCGTAGACCAGCCTCGTGCCATATATTTGGGAGAGTTGGCTTTGGAAACTGCCCGGACAGTGCTAGCAAAAGATGGTGCGTTTCTGGTTAAGCTATTTCATGGCGCTGGCTTTGAGGAATTCTATAAGGAGGTTACGCAATCATTCGTCAAAGTTGCCATAAGAAAGCCAAAAGCGTCCAGACCGAGAAGCAATGAAGTTTATATTTTAGCTAAAGGCTTTAAATAATCTTTTTCGCCCCTAATATCTTAAAGATAGAAATGAACTGCTTATAATGCCTATTATATTGCCTGGTTCAGGTGGGCTCCATATAAATAACGACAGTCAGGGAAGTTAACTCCTGATATAATTAAATAAATTCTAAATCGAGAGCCGTTCTGGCCCAGGGTGTGTAAGTTGAACGATATGATGAAAAATATAATCCTATGGGTCGTTATCGCCGTAGTATTAATGTCCGTATTTAATAATTTTGGCCCTCAAAATGACCGGGTTGATTCTTCGATGTCCTATTCGCAATTTATAGAAGCTGTGAAGGCGGGCCAAGTTCAGCAGGTGATGATTGAAGACAACATCATCAAAGGTAAAATGCAGGGCGGCCAGGTTTTTAAAACTTATGCGCCTTCTGATCCTCATATGGTGGATGATTTACTGGCAAATGGTGTTGAAATCAAAGCTGTACCTCCAGAACAACCATCAATGTTAATGCAATTACTGGTTTCTTTTGGACCGATGTTGTTGTTGATTGCTGTTTGGGTCTTCTTCATGCGGCAGATGCAGGGTGGTGGCGCTGGTGGTCGTGGCGCCATGAGTTTTGGTAAGAGCAAAGCGCGTATGCTTGAAGAAGACCAAATCAAAGTCACTTTTGCAGATGTTGCTGGGTGTGATGAAGCCAAAGAAGAAGTTGTCGAAATGGTGGATTTTCTTAAAGATCCCGCTAAATACCAGAAGTTAGGTGGAAAAATTCCTCGTGGCGCGCTGATGATTGGCCCTCCAGGAACAGGAAAAACCTTGCTTGCCAGAGCTATTGCTGGTGAAGCAAAGGTTCCATTTTTCACTATTTCGGGTTCAGATTTTGTCGAAATGTTTGTCGGTGTCGGTGCTTCCCGTGTCCGTGACATGTTTGAGCAAGCTAAAAAACATGCGCCTTGTATTATTTTCATCGACGAAATTGACGCAGTTGGACGTCAACGTGGCGCTGGTTTAGGCGGTGGCAATGACGAACGAGAACAAACTTTAAACCAGTTACTTGTTGAGATGGATGGCTTTGAAGGCAATGAAGGCATTATTGTTATTGCAGCCACAAACCGTGCAGATGTTTTGGATAAAGCTTTACTACGTCCTGGTCGTTTTGACCGCCAGGTAACTGTTGGACTTCCAGATGTCAGAGGTCGCGAGCAGATTCTTGCCGTGCATATTAAGAAAGTACCCATTGCAGATGATGTTGAAATTAAATATATTGCACAAGGCACCCCTGGTTTTTCAGGGGCTGATCTGGCTAATTTGATCAACGAAGCTGCTTTGTTCGCAGCGAGAATGAATAAGCGAGTAGTCAATATGTCGGATCTGGAAAAAGCCAAGGACAAATTGATTATGGGTGTTGAAAGACATTCAATGGTCATGAACGAAAAAGAAAAGAAAATGACCGCTTATCATGAAGCCGGACATGCCATTGTCGGCAAATTGGTTCCTGAGCATGATCCTGTCTACAAGGTAAGCATTATGCCTAGAGGTCGTGCATTGGGTATCACTATGTTCCTGCCTGAACGTGACCAGTACAGTGCCAGCAAACAAAAACTGGACAGTATGATCTCAAGTTTATACGGTGGGCGAGTTGCTGAAGAGGTTGTTTTTGGTCGGGAACAAGTCAGTACCGGGGCGTCCAACGATATCGAACGTGCGACTGAATTAGCCAGAAATATGGTAACTAAATGGGGTTTCTCCCAACGTTTGGGGCCATTATCCTACAGTGAGGAAGAAGGCGAGGTGTTTTTGGGTCGCTCAGTAACTCAGCATAAAACGGTAGCAGAAGAAACTTCCCATACTATTGACGAAGAAATCCGTTCTTTTATTGATCGCAATTATGAACGTGCCGAAACCATCCTGAAAGAAAACATGGATATTTTGCATGCTATGGCTGATGCATTGATGAAGTATGAGACTATCGACAAGTTTCAAATTGATGATTTGATGGCTCGCAAACCAGTAAGAGATCCGCAGGGCTGGGATGATAAGCCGCCTTCTCATGGTGAAATTATAACGGATGATGTTAAGAATAAAGATGATTTGAAAAATGAGAAATCGATTGGTGGAACAGCCGAGCAAAATTAATATTTCAATAAATTAGCATAAAAAAGGAGAGCAATATGTCTCTCCTTTTTTTTGCTAAATTAATAAAAGTCAAAGAGACATAATTACTTTTGGTATTTGTTCTTATTAATCATTTTCAGGTTTAAAGCTCATGACAAAAAAATATTTTGGTACTGATGGAATTAGAGGAAAGGTCGGACAGCACCCGATTACTGCAGATTTTTTTCTGAAACTTGGCTGGGCTGCTGGACGGGTGTTTGCAAGCGAAGGGCATGGTTTTGTTCTTGTTGGCAAGGATACTCGTATCTCCGGCTATATGTTCGAGTCGGCACTTGAAGCGGGCTTGACTGCTGCAGGTGTCGATACCCGCTTGCTAGGTCCGATGCCAACGCCTGGTATAGCTTATTTAACACGGACCTTAAGAGCTCAGGCCGGCATTGTCATTAGTGCCTCTCATAACCCGTATTATGACAATGGGGTCAAATTCTTTTCGGTACATGGCACTAAATTGCCTGATGATATTGAAGAGAAAATTGAAAGGCATCTTGACTCTCCGATGACTACAGTAGATTCATCTAAATTGGGTAAGGCGAAACGCTTGGTTGATGCAGCCGGTCGATATATTGAGTTTTGCAAAGCCAGTGTTCCAACGAGACTTGATTTTAGTGGCATGAGGATCATCATTGATTGCGCTCATGGAGCAACTTATCACATTGCTCCACATGTGTTTAGCGAAGTAGGGGCTGAAGTGGTTACCATAGGTGCCGAGCCCGATGGTCTCAATATTAATGATGATTGTGGTGCGACCAAGCCGGAAAGGCTCGCTGCAACTGTTTTAGCATATCGTGCTGATTTTGGTATAGCACTTGATGGTGATGGTGACCGTTTGATTATGGTTGATCATAAAGGTGAAATTGTAGACGGTGACGAGCTCATTTACATTATTGCAAAATCAAAGCAAGACGTCGGATTAATGTCGGGGCCTGTTGTCGGCACCTTGATGACTAATTTGGGTATGGAGCATGGACTAAAACAACTTGGCATAAATTTAATCAGAGCTAATGTAGGCGATCGTTATGTCATGGAGATGTTGGCGGAGCATAAAGGTATTTTGGGTGGTGAAAATTCTGGCCATATTATTTGTTTAGATAAAACAACAACGGGGGACGGCATAATTGCGGCATTGCAGATTATGGCGGAAATGCAGGATAGCGGTAAAAATTTACATGAATTGAAATCAGGGATGCATAAATATCCGCAAGTTTTGGTCAATGTTAAAACTAACTCGAAAATGACAGCAGAGCAGAATGAGAGTATTCAGAAAACAGTAAAAGCTGTTGAAAAAACTCTGGGAGACACTGGTCGTGTATTGCTAAGAGCGTCTGGTACTGAGCCTTTAATTCGTGTAATGGTAGAAGGCCAGCAAGAAGATTTGGTTAAAAATTATGCCCATCAAATAGCCGATGACGTTAAGAAAGTAATGGGAGCTTGAATTAAAGGCTATAAATATATATCATATACGGTTTGATTCTATGTGAGGAGTGGTGATGCGTCGGTCTCTAGTTGTTGGAAATTGGAAGATGAATGGAACTCTTACCAGTTCCGAATTGCTTGCAAAAGGCATTATTGCCGGGTTAAGTGATAACAATGCTGATATTGCGGTATGTGTGCCATATATTTATTTGTCCAGAATAAGTGAGTTGCTTAACGGAACATCATTATCGTTGGGAGCACAAAATGTTGGAGATAAGGCATCAGGCGCTTTTACCGGTGAAATTTCTGCGGCTATGTTAAGTGAATTTAATTGCAAATATGCGATTGTAGGTCACTCCGAAAGACGCACTTACTACGGTGATACCAACGAATCCGTAGCTGAACGTTTTTGCCAAGCGCAACAGCAAAACATTATCCCTGTTTTATGCGTAGGTGAAACGCTAGAGCAAAGGGAGCAAGATCAGACTTTCGCAGTTATTGATGCACAACTTGACGCCGTCATTAATTTGGCAGGCATAGCGGCTTTTAGTACAGCGGTTATTGCCTATGAACCTGTTTGGGCAATTGGAACAGGGAAAACAGCTACTGACGAACAAGCACAAGAAGTTCATCTTTATATTAGGCAGTTTATTGCTGCCAAAGATCAGACCATTGCCGATAAAATCCAGATTTTATATGGCGGTAGTGCAAAGCCGGATAATGCAAAAGGCTTATTTGCCATGCCTGATATTGATGGCGGTTTAATTGGTGGGGCTTCGTTGGATGCGGAATCCTTTTTAAAGATATATCAGTCAATTTAGAGAAGTTAAAACTTTCATGTATCAGGTAATTATTGTTGTTCATGTGTTGTTGGGTTTAGGGGTTGTTGGATTAGTATTAATGCAACAAGGTAAAGGAGCTGATGCAGGTGCCGCTTTTGGTACAGGCTCCTCGGGTTCTGTTTTCGGAGCTCAAGGTGCAGCATCATTCCTGTCAAGAGCGACAGCAATTCTGGCGGCATTGTTTTTTATGACCAGCTTGGGACTTGCTGTATTGAATAGTAAGCAAGGTGCGACTTATGATTTAATGAATGCTCCAAAGGTTGAGCAGGATACGCTTGGCATACCCGATGTGGGTGGTGCTAAAGGTGTTACTGTCGCACCAGATCCTAAAGTAGAAGAAATTCCAGTTACCGCTCCTGATTCGGAGCCTAAAACTGAAAGCAAGTAATAAATATTTTTTTTAAAATCGTATATTTCTTGCTATAAAAAAATAATTGATAATTGAATTAATTAGTTCATTTATGATTATGATTAAGCCGATGTGGTGAAATTGGTAGACACGCCATCTTGAGGGGGTGGTGACTTAGGTTGTGCCGGTTCA
>CANNLO010000094.1 GCA_947505055.1 Methylococcaceae bacterium
CAAACACAACAGCTTGGTACGGGTCACGCTGTACAACAGGTAAGTCATCAACTTGGAGATGACGATACTGTCCTGATTTTATACGGTGATGTGCCATTATTAAAGTTAGAAACGGTGAAGTTGCTGATTAAGAATGTTAATGATCAATCATTGGCTTTATTAACAGTCAAGCTAGCCAATCCGACGGGTTACGGAAGAATAGTTAGAAATTCAGCAGGACAAGTTATAAAGATTATCGAAGAGAAAGATGCAAGTGCCGATGAAAAGACAATCATGGAGGGTAATACCGGCATTATGGCAGTAAAAGGTAAGCCATTAAAAAAATGGTTAAGCCAGTTGAGTAATGGTAATGCGCAGGGTGAATATTATTTGACTGATGTGATTGAAATGGCAGTTGCTGATAAGTTTTCTGTCGTTACCAGTCAACCTGACACGGAAAATGAGCTTCTAGGTGTCAATAATCGAATACAGCTCAGTCAATTAGAGCGTGTATATCAGCAGGAACAAGCAAACATATTAATGGAGCGGGGAGTTACGCTGAGAGATCCGTTGCGCTTCGATCAACGAGGTGAAATTGCAAGCTTGGGTCAAGATATCGAAATTGATGTAAATGTGATTTTAGAGGGTAACAATAAAATTGGCAGCAACATTAAAATTGGCCCAAATACACTGATAAGAAATTCAATTATTGGCGACAATGTGGAAATATTTGCTAACTGCATCATTGAAGATGCAGTAATTGGAACTGGTAGTAGAATTGGTCCTTATGCCAGACTCAGACCAGATAGTGTTTTAGCCGAGAATGTCCATATAGGTAATTTTGTCGAACTGAAAAAGACTACGGTGGCGGCAGGCAGTAAGATTAATCATTTAAGTTATATCGGCGATACGTCGGTTGGTGAAAAGGTAAATATTGGTGCCGGAACGATAACTTGTAATTATGATGGTGTAAATAAATTCCAAACTATTATTGAGGATGGCGCTTTTATTGGATCAAATAGCCAGTTGATTGCTCCAGTAACGATTGGTAAAAATGCCACGATAGGTGCAGGCTCCACTATTACCAAGGACAGTCCTGCAAATCAATTGACTTTAAGTCGTGCCAAACAAATGTCCATTGCTGGTTGGCAACGACCCATTAAAAAGGAGAGCTAGTATGTGCGGAATTGTAGGTGGTATCGCGCAACGCAATGTTGTGCCAATTTTACTTGAAGGATTGAAACGACTGGAATATCGTGGTTATGATTCGGCTGGTCTTGCTGTAATCAATAATCAAGTCATTTATCGTAAACGTGAATTGGGTAAAGTTAAGGGCCTTGAGCAATTACTGGAGGCAGATCCTATCTCCGGATTTATAGGCATTGCCCATACACGATGGGCAACCCACGGTAAACCCAGTACCGCAAATGCTCATCCACATATTTGCCGAAATAAAGTCGTGGTTGTCCATAATGGTATTATCGAAAATCACGAGCTTTTGAGAGAAGAGCAATTGCAGAATGGTTACGAATTTACCTCGGAAACGGATACTGAGGTTATCGTACATGAAATATATCATGCATTGGAATCAGTTCAATTACAGACAAAACCGACTACAGATGCCTTACTGAATGCGGTTAAAAGGACGTTAAAGAAACTGGATGGAGCTTATGCTTTAGGGATTATTAGCATTGATGATCCGGATACATTGATTGCTTGTAGAAAAGGTAGTCCATTGGTTATAGGTATTGGCTTTGGTGAATATTTTATTGCGTCAGACGTCGCTGCACTATTACCGGTCACGCAACGTTTTATTTTCCTTGAAGAGGGCGATATTGCCAAGATAACTATCAATGAATTGCTGATTTACGATGCCGAAGACAAGCTGGTTAATCGACCTGTAAAACAAAGTCAATTAACAGCAGATTCTGTTGATAAGGGCGAATATCGTCATTACATGCTCAAAGAAATCTATGAGCAACCGTTTGCAATCTCGCAAACTCTCGAAGGACGCTTTATAAACAATCGTTTGCAAGAGAATGCATTTGGACATAATGCTTCTGAGGTATTCGATAATGTAAAAGCAATTCAAATTTTAGCTTGCGGAACAAGCTATCATGCCGGTTTGGTCGCGAGATACTGGTTTGAAGAACTGGCCCGCGTACCCTGTAATATTGAAGTAGCTAGCGAGTTTCGTTACAGAAATCCGGTATTGGCTCCAGATACGTTAATAGTGACAATCTCACAATCCGGAGAAACTGCAGACACATTGGCAGCTTTATTGGAAGCCAAGAAACTAGGTGCCAAATATTCATTGGCCATTTGTAATGTGCCTGAGAGTTCTCTGGTTAGAGAATCTGACCTGGTCTTAATGACTAGAGCCGGCCCTGAAATTGGTGTTGCATCAACTAAAGCGTTTACCACGCAATTAGCCACATTAATGTTGTTAGTCATTGCGATTGGTAGACGATTTAATTTGTCTGAAGCAGTTGAGCAGAAAATCACTTCAGAGTTATTCAGCTTGCCTGGAAAAATTGAAAGAGTCTTACAACTGGATGATGAAATCAAAGTATTGGCGGAACAATTTGCCGAAAAGCAGCATGCCTTGTTTTTAGGTCGTGGAACGCATTATCCAATTGCCATGGAAGGCGCTTTAAAATTAAAAGAAATTTCATATATTCATGCCGAAGCCTATCCGGCAGGCGAGTTAAAGCATGGTCCATTAGCGTTAATTGATGCTGAAATGCCAGTCGTTACCGTTGCTCCGAACAATAGCCTGCTGGAGAAATTGAAATCAAATATTCAGGAAGTCAGTGCTCGCGGTGGTCAGTTGATCGTATTTATGGATGAAACTTTAGCCACTGCGACAGATGAGAATGTTCAGATAGTCAATGTACCTCAAGTCGGCAATGAAATTTCACCCATTGTATATACCATTCCCTTGCAGTTATTGGCGTATCATGTCGCAGTACTAAAAGGGACTGATGTTGACCAGCCCAGGAATTTGGCTAAATCTGTCACAGTTGAATAATATTGAACTGTTTGAATTGAAATAGTTAAAAATGCCTGGCACTAAATTGATTATCCACGTAAAAAAACTTTGAGGTAAAGGCGTGAATTTATTCACGCCTTTACCAAATTAAATCATCAGGAACCTTAAAATCTGCATAAGGATCATCGGCAATATTTGATGCTTTATCCTGATCATTAAAAACAATTATGCTAGCCGTATCGCGAGATTGTATTTTTAATGCTACTTCGCAAGAGACTACTTCATAGACGCTGCCTAATTTAACAATTGCCAACCGCCCTTCGGCAATTTGATCGCGCATGGTTTCGGAGACATAAAGCCGTTTGACTTTGTTGGCATCGGTAAAATTATAAACTAAACCATCTGCATCCCTGGGCAGTTTATTTAAATCGATCATCTGTTTTATCTGGGCTGCCAACTGTTTTTGTTCTTCCTTTCGGTGACGAATCTGATTAAGATCTCTATCCCTTTCGATTTTTTCGGTTTGTGCTTTGTGGGCGAGATCTTTAGCTTCATCAATCACTTCAACTTTATTTTTTCGCTGCTGCTGGGTTTGTTTACGTTTGTCAGATTTAGCGCTTTTGGCCTTGGCGGCACTTACTAGGCCTGATTTTAGTAATTGTTCTTGAAGGGTAAGTTTCATTGTGAGGGATCCGGAATATTTGAAAGCGGGTTAAGCATATTGGTGAATAGAGCTGATTTAATTCGGTTATTAATAAATAAAATATTTTTTGAAGATAGTTTTTATAAGGAACAGCATTTGTTGCGGCCTTGTTCTTTTGCATGGTAAAGGGCCTGATCCGCTCGTTCAAAAGCCGATTCATCGGTGTCCTGCTCAATAAATTCGGTAACTCCGCAGGAAATAGTAATGTCCACGGACGTGCCACTTGAGTTAAATCCTGTATTCTCAATTGTTTGGCGTAGCTGATTGGCAAATATCAATGCAGTGTGACAATTGGTATTAGGTAAGAGCATGGTAAATTCCTCGCCACCAAAACGCGATATAAAGTCGGATGCCCGAGAGTGATCAGATAATTGTTTAGCGATTAAGCGCAAAACTTTATCACCTGCTTTATGTCCGTAATTATCATTAATGTTTTTAAAGTGATCGATATCCCAAATGATTAGGCTTAAAGGTGAATGGTAACGTTTCCAGCGACTTAGTTCCATTTCTAGTCGTTCGTTATAGGCATTACGATTGGGTAGTCCAGTTAATGGGTCGCGTAATGCTTGAGTGTTGGCGATCTTTAATTTTGATTTAAGCTCGCTGGATTCTGATTCCATGTCCTTAATTTTGACAACCAGATCATCCAGTTGTTGTTGTAAGTTTTGGCGTTGGAAAATTTCATTTTGGTTATGTTGTTTAATTTCGCTGGTAATGCTAGCTAAGCGCTTATTAATGATGACTTTTAGGGGCTCAAGTTTAGTAGCGTTGGTAGAGCTTATTTGCAATTCTTCCATTTGTTCAGAAACGGATTGGTCGAGTCGACTTCTGTTTTCTGCCGATTTTTGTGCTGATGAGCTCGCACCCATCATGCTAACATCCAGTGCGGTAAGTTGTTCTGTAATGTGTGACAGAAAATTATCAAAGTCCAGCTGTTCTGATTGGTTATGTTGCTTGATTTTAAGTAATAGTTTGAATGATTTATCCAAAATATCTTCAAATGCTTCAGAGGATGGGTTTGATACTTTAAGTAATTGTTTTGCGGCTTGTGCTTGTTGATCAAAAATACTCGGAATTTCTATTTGTTCTAGAAACAGTAATAGATGTTGACTGATAATCCCTATATCTATAAGACGGGTAAGAATATTAGTCGGCGATACGCTAACCTCGGACTCTATTGTGTCGAGTATGGAAGAAAAAATTTGATTTGGCTGGAATTCAGTTTTTGATGATTCGATGCTGTTTTTCAACAGATGGAGAGCTGCTTGTAGTTTTTGTGATTTATATTGCTGAAGCAAGAAATCAAACAGTAATTTGGTTGCTACAGTTTGGGCTTGATTTGGTGAATGTTTAATTTGAGCTACGGATTGAGTGAGTATTTCCAGACTTTCTTTAAGCTCGGGGCTGTTTATGCCTTTTTTTAATTGATTGCGGATGCTCAGCAAATGTGGATCTAGGGCCGCGTCGAAACCTGTGGTTGCAAAAGTTAGTCGCACTATTGTTTTGCAAAGCAGGTCTTCTTTTTCCTGATAGGATGTCTTTAAACAATCCTGTTCATCAAGCAAGTTTAGATATTTATCTTTCCATTTATCTTGAATAGTTGTCTTTCTAAAAAAACTCATAATAGACCTGATAAATGATTAAGTAGAGTTTAAACTGAGGCTGCCTTTGGCCGGCAGCCTTTTTTAGATGCCTGAAATTTTTTTGTGATATGACAATTATTTGGACTTGCTTTCTTGTTTGATTAATTGATCAATAACTTCCAGCATTTTTTCATGTGAGCCGGCTAAGGGGCCATTCGTTTTGTATTTGCCGTTAATAATAATTGCGGGAACGCCAGTTATACCGTAACGTCCACCAGTAGCTGTTGCCTGACGAATTTTTGAATCGACCAGAAACGAATTGAAGGTAGAACGGAATTCGGTTTCATTAACACCGTGCGCAACAAAGAATTTAGCCAATTCGTCTTCTGTTTCCAGTTTTTGTTTTTTGTTTTGTATGGCGTCAAAAAAGTCATTATGAATTTTATCAACGACACCTAAGGCTTCAGCGGTGAAATAAGCTTTAGCATGTTTGCCCCAGAGATCACTAAATACAGCAGGTTGACGGATAAACTCAACATTTTTTGGTAGCTCTTTTACCCATTTTTCAAGCAATGGTTCAAAGCTATAGCAATGTGGGCAGCCATACCAGAAAAATTCAATAATCTCGACTTTATCGGGATTGCGAGTAGGTTGAGCTGGTGAGAGTGTTTCATAACCTACCGGTTCCGCTTTTAATAGCGTTGTAAACGAGAATAACAGGATTAGCAGACTGGTTTTAGTGATTTTTTTAAACATAGCTAAGGCTCTCTATAAGTTCATTAGAAGATTTTAGTCCTCCTATACTCAGAGGACTTTAGGATAAATTTCATGTTTAAATTATGCGCCCCTCGTTTTTTGACAGGTCGCATGTTGATTTAAATTGAAAATGGTTCGCTATTTCATCATTGAAATATGATAGGCAACGGCTTTAATTTCCTGGTCAGTCATTTTCTTCGCAATCATGTGCATGATACTTTGTGGGTTATTGCTGCGCGCACCGGATTTAAAGTCGGTGAGTGATTTTATCAAATAGTCAGCATGCTGCGATTTTATAGCAGGAAATGACGCGGGTTTATTGCCTTCACCAAATGGGCCGTGGCAGGCGATGCAAGCTGATACCTCTCTTTTAAGATCTCCATTGCGATATAGGTCACTGCCTTGAGCGATGAGGGACTGGATATTATTTGACTTGTTATCAGTTGTTGTAGAATTGTCATCTTCATCAACGGGTTCAGGAGTTGGTAAGGCATTCCCAGAGATTCTTTGTGAAGAGTAGTAAGCTGAAATATCAGCGATATCTTCATTAGTTAATGCCAGAGCCATAGCTGACATCATAGGATCGCTGCGGGTACCGTCTTTAAATGCGTGCAATTCTTTTTGTAGATACGAAGAATGTTGTTGTGCAAGCTTGGGGAACGTCGTTACCTGACTGTTGCCAATTTCTCCGTGACAACTGGCACAGGTGGTTGATTTTTGTTTTCCTGCGTTAATATTGCCTTCTGCATGTAAAATACTCGTAGCACTGGTCAACGCCAGAAAAATTGAAAGTACCTGCAATTTTTTCTTCATCAAGTTCCCCTTCGGAATGGTTAAACATTTTTGTAGGGGCAGGTCTTGTGCCTGCCAGGGGGCAACCCGAATTAGATTGCCCTTACATTTCTAAATTTTACTCTAAATAGTAACTCTAAGCGAGACAACGATGAATCCAGTTTACACTCAAGCAAAATTTATTAACAGTTCGCCGCATCTAAAGGATACGCCGCCGGACCAAGGCATGGAAGTGGCTTTTGCCGGACGATCCAATGCAGGTAAATCAAGTGCCATTAATACCTTAACCCGACAAAACGCATTAGCCCGAATCAGTAAAACACCTGGCAGGACTCAGATGCTCAACTTCTTTGAAATTAATGCGCTGCAACGCTTCGTTGATTTACCCGGTTATGGTTATGCCAAAGTGCCTTTGGCAGTAAAAAAACAGTGGCGTGAGTTGATGGAAACCTATTTAACCAGTCGCAAATCTTTATGCGGGATTGTTTTGGTAATGGATGTCCGGCATCCTTTAACTGAGTTTGACTGGCAAATGGTAGAGTGGTGCGAACATACTGGACTGCCACTGCACGTATTGTTAACCAAAGCTGATAAACTTAATTATGGCGCAGCCAAGAATACTTTGCTGCAAATTAAAAATGAGCTGAAAGAAGCTAATTTTCCATTAACGATACAATTATTTTCGTCATTAAAAAAAACCGGCATTGATGAGGTGCATAAGGCCCTAGATCATCTTTTTAATCCTGTTGAACAGGATCAAAGTGAAATTTCAACACCTTCTTGAGCTAGAAATAATTCGCAGTCATTATTAATATTGTTTTGTAGCAGTTTTTCAAAAATGATCTCAAGATTGGCATCGGTGCGGGTGGGTTCATGATGGGTGAAAAACAGTTTTTTTGCTTTTGCAGCGGTCGCCAGTTTTATTCCGGAATCATAAGTGCCGTGTCCCCAGCCTTGTTTTGAAGTGTATTCTTCGTTGGTATAGGACGAGTCGACAATTAAGGCATCGACATCCTTCATGGCGCTAACCACTTCGGCCCATTTTTCATCCACAAAAGACTGAAATTCTGAGTACTCATCATCTTCAGGCGCATAAATATTGAGCTGTGGTTCATAATCGCCGGTAAAGAAAATGGATTGTCCATCGCAATCAATACGATAGCCGAAATTTAAAACCGGATGACTTAATACAATTGGTGTGATGGTGGCACTGCCGACTTTGATCGGTAAGCCCGGTTTGATGGTGGAGTATTCCATTTTGGCATTAAGCTGTGCTTCGCGTATTGGAAAGTAGCTGTATTGCAATTGTACCGAAAGTGCCCGGTTGATGGTTTCATTGGTGACCGGATCCAGTCCACCGTAGAGGGTAATTTGGTTGTTTGGGATGAAAATAGGTATAAAAAAAGGGAGGCCCTGAATATGATCCCAATGGGTATGAGTTATAAAGATATGCGCTTGAATAGGCATTTCTCTGAGCAGGTTTTGAGCCAGCGCATGAATGCCGGTGCCTGCGTCAAGTATAATCAAATCATTGTCATTGGTTCGGATTTCAATACAGGTGGTATTGCCGCCGTATTTAACGGTGTTTGGCCCTGGCGTTGGAATAGAACCCCTAACGCCCCAGAATTTGAATTTCATGGCAGTCCTGTTTCGCGATTAAAAAGGTTAATCTTCAATCCGGGCCCATTTCGGGTTCGGTTAAGCCGGCGGCTATAATTAATATCAAGATTATAGTAGAAGGGAGCAATTGCACACGACGGTGGGGTAGGTTTTTTGAGGTGCTTTAATTCTGGAAAACCAGAAAAGTTAAAGGGGGGGCGTCACAAATTAATTGCTTGTCCCAACTTCATTCGGCTTTAAAAAATAAGCCCCCTGGTCTCGATTATAACAAGCTTAGCTTTTGCTTTTCCTTGATTCGGCTGCTAGCCAATACAACCTGATTTCTGCCATTGTTTTTTGCTTTATACATGGCATCGTCAGCCTTTTTGACAAAAGACTCAAGTGTGTCGCCGGCCTGTAAAGTACTGACGCCCAAGCTTGCAGTAATTTTGATGGTCTCCATGCCATAGGCTATGGTATGGCTTTCAATTGCGGAGCGAATTCGTTCTGCGAGCATCTCGGCGGCGATGGCGTTGGTGTCGCTTAATAAAATAACAAATTCCTCCCCTCCATAACGATAAATCAGATCACTGGCCCTTAAGCTTTCTTTAATCCATTTTGCACTGCTGGCTAGTGTAACGTCTCCACAATGATGGCCGTAAGTATCATTGATGGCTTTAAAGTGATCAATATCAAAGAAAATGAGCGATAAGCTTTTGGCGTTACGGTTGGCAAGACTTATTTCCCGTTTAATGGAGTCATTAAACGATGCCCGGTTATTGGTTTGTGTAAGTGGATCAATATAAGCCATTTTCAAAGCTTGATGAAACAAGGTCGCATTTTTTAATGGATAAATTAAACAGCAAAGTAAGGTTTCCAATAATTGGAGATCAGCTTCACTGAAGCGATAGTTGCGCATTAGTTTTAATTCGCCCAGTTGTTGTTGCTCGACTTTAAGCGCGTAATTACAAGAGTGTCTTGTGAAAACGCCACTTTTAACTTCCAGGCCAAATTCCGCGTTTGTGTAAATATAGGCGCTGTGAGGGATTTTATCGGCGATTTTTCCTGAGAAAATAGCAATCAGCTCATTAAATTCCAGGGTCGTCTGTAAGGCGCTGCTGATGTCATACTGATGGAGGTTAACCGCTTTTGTGGCTTCAAAAGTGTTATTGCTGATAATCGCTAAGCTTACAGCTTTTTTGGTCATGATCGCATCCTGGTAGATTGAGCTTTATTGTTGCAATATCTAATGCGAATTATATGCCATTAATAATAATATTAATTAATTCATGGTGTTATTGGTATTTTTGTGTTTATTTTTATTTTATGCCATTAAATTGACGCTGCAAAGTGGCAAGGTATTGCCGCCGTGGCGAATAGCGTTTAATAACGAGAATTAAAAAATAGACGGGATGAGTTAATTACAGATCGGGATATAAGCGCTATCAACAGTATCTTCGATGGTAAGCGCATAGTGTATAATCAAATCTTTTATTATTAACTTAGGATAAAAAATGGAAGCCTACCCCAAGAAAACCTGTTCCATAGACCGTCTGGTCACGCATGCTAAATTGGTAGAAGCTACCAAAGCGGGAATGAAAACACAGCAACGTCGTGATGGTGTATACGGCTGGCCGGGTGAAACATTTGACTTGGATGATATGACTTTTGTTGTTACCGATTTACAACGTCAGCGTTTGGGTGATATGACTGATGCAGATGCTAAAGCAGAAGGCTATCCAAGTTTGGATATGTATAGAGATATTATTTTAAAAATGCATGCCGGCATGACTTGGGAAGCGGATAGCCTAGTATGGGTTCATAGCTTTTCAGCCAAGACTGAATAAAATTTTTACGAATGGTTTCGGGTTAAGCCATGCTAATCCGACCAATGTTTGCAAGGCAGCATTTAGCATTGCTGATCTTGTTTCAATTCAGTTAAAGATGAGTTGATCGCATCAGCTTTAAGGTTATCAGAGATTTTGTAAGCAATTCGCTGCAGCGGCAACTCAATATACCGAAATGAAATCATCGCAAAGATAAAAACTCCGGCTATGTAAATAAAAGTTAACCAGCCGACGTAATATCCAGTTACTAACTCCTGCCATAAATACACGCTGTAAGAAATCCTCCCTAAATACACTAACTGCTTGTTTTTAAATATAGCGGCAATCACTTTATATTGGGTGGGTGTACCCAGAACTATCAATAAAATCAGTAAGGGGTAGCTAATAACCTTTAGCGGCCTTTCAATTTCAATTGGTAAGTAGGCTACACTTAACAGTAGTAGTGCGATAACACTTAACCAATTAGTAAGATGCATTTGCCTCATCCTATTGATAATGTTTTGTGGTAAGAGTGCCGCACAGCAACCGGTAAGTAGAAAAATAAAGTACATCAAATATTCGCCTATAAACACATGGCCCGTTTTACGCAATAACACTGAACTGATAATCAGAATAACCACGGCAAAACTAAAGTGTAAGCTTTTGTTAATAAGCGATGAAAAAAGAAATAGTAACGGAAAAATGAGATAAAACTGTTCTTCGTAGGCCAGTGACCAGGTATGGCCTGCATACCAGGAACAACCCTCAGGGAAAGGCATGTTACATAAAAATGAAGCCGAGGTTAACACCTGTTGTGGCGAAATTTCGACCAGGCCAGTAGAATCTAGCATCAGTAAACAGCTTAGATACAACCAAAGTGGCGGAATGATTCGGTAAAATCGCCGCACATAAAAGGCCTGTAAACAAATTGTTCCTGTACTGTGTTTTTCTGCGACAAGACCGGAACAGATGACAAAGCCGCTGATCACGAAAAAGATCAAAACCCCCAATTCCCCTAATCTATCTAATTGATCCAAATATGAGGCTATGAATTTTATTTTCAGGCCACTGTATACAAAGATATGCGACTGAATGACCATAACGACAGCCAAAAAGCGCCAAACATCAATAAAATCAATTCTTGTTGGAGTGGGTTCTTTAGAAGGAGTAAGCAAAGTTATTTATCCGGTTTCAGGAAATAAAGGGCGGAATTGGATAGTCCAATTTTATGGAGGGTTACTTTTTTGGGATGTATTTTGAAAAAATAGCTTTTACCGGATTTGCCTTTTTAAATGGTTCATTTTTTTGTCTTGTATTATCGTTTTCAAAATTTTTCAGAGCTGACAGTTCTGATTCGTGTTGGGCTGTAAGCTGGCATTTAATTGCCGTCTTATGCGCATCGCAAATTTCTAGCTTTATGAGTCTTTTATCTCTGTGTATAAGATAACTCACCAACGTATCCAGCAAGTTATCATTGATCTGTTCCTGAGTGTAATTTTTTGAAAAAAACTCAAGGTTTTCATGATTATTGATAGTCACTTTTAACTGTGAAAGTGGATAGTCAATTTCAATTTTGAAGCTGACTGGTATTTTTCGTTGGATAGTAAAGCTGGCAATTTCATGGGCTATTGCTAAACCTTGATTTTTCCAGGTAAACGCCAGTCTTCTGGAGTGGAGAAACGCAACTTCCGCTTCAATTAGCCGCTTTGATTCCAGTGAATAAGTAAAGCTACCTTCACCCTCGCAAAAAAAATTTATATTGATTTGCATCAGATGGTTATAGTCTGCAAGACCGCTATAACCATCAGTATTGATTTTGTAATTTTTCTGGCAAAGTTCGCCAAATTGGGGATACCTAGAACAGTAACTGTTTATAAGGTTGGGTTCTTCGATAAAGTTTAGATGTTTTACTGTTTCGTTCAGGTAATCGTAAAATAATTGCATTTTAGGCAAGAGCACTGATTGATATACGTTCTCTAAGTTGTTTTTGATAGATGCCTGCTTAAGTTGCTCGGCTTTCTTTTCAATGGCTTTTTGCCTTAACTCATCGAGAATGCTCATGCGTTTACTTTATGGCTTTTAAACGGCAGTTAAATAATATAAGCCACTGCTTAGGCAAAGAAATGAAAATAGATAATGAACCCGTTTTCCTGAAGTTAATCCCAAGACACTGCAACCTAGGCAAATGGCAAGGCTTGAGAGTAATAGCGCCGATAAATACGAAGCTGCATTGGAGTCAACCGGAATTTCTGTGGCATGCGCATAGCCATGAAAAACGGCGAAAAAAGATGCGCCTGTTAAAAGTGTTTTAGATTGTTGGTTTTGATTGGTTGTGATCAATAAGCCAAACGCTACCAAGGATAAGGCGATAAAAGATTCAATAAACGGTATTTGAATAGAATAACTACTAAGCAATACACCAACAGCCATCAGTGTCATGAAAAAAGCCGGAAATACAAACATGGCTTTGCCGCCCTGTTTTGCGCTAATCAAGCCTACTGCGATTAAGACCAACAGATGATCTATACCAGTTAGAGGATGTAATAGGCCGCTCATCAAACTGTTGTCAATATGGCCGCCGGTGTGGGCATAAAGCGAAGGCGAAATGATTAGCAAGGTGGCTATCAGCCAATTTTTAATATGCATAAGTAAATCCTCTTGAGATAGATTGTATCGATGGTTAAAGATCTGAAACGTGGAGTATTTCATTGCTGTAAAAGACAGCCCAGTCTATTAACTGGCCTGAAGTCTGTCAACGCTTTATCAAGCAATTGTCTTAATTAGACTTTACAAACGAGTAATCTGAGCTTGGTGGTCCCAGATTGTATGGCTTTTAAGTTGGCTGCTAATAAAGATTGATGAAGCTATTGGCAGCAACTACATTTGTTAGTTATTGAAAGTGCAGTATCTGTTAGCGAAATCCATTTACTATATTAAGGGTAAATGCTTGGTTGATCAGGAGTGGATTTAAATAGATAAGTGTCCTTTGGATTCATAGTATTTGTTAGATTAGTGACCAATGCAAAACCATAGGCTCTGCTGCCAAAAGAAATAAAAAAGGCCCGCCGACTTACTATGTCGGCGGGCCTTTGAATATAAAGATTAGTTAAGCTTAATTATGGCAACAAAGTAATGCGGTCTTTTAAGCCAGGAGTTACCAGACCTTTAGTCTTAAAATAATTTCCTAACGCATCTAAATCAAGAGCACCACCCAGACGATTGGTACCTTGAGTCAAAACATATAACTGATCACCGCCATCAGCCATAAAATTATTAACCGAAACGCGGTAGCTAGCAGCAGGATCAACTACAACACCGTTAATCTTAATACTGGCTGCATCAACGTTTTCACAAGCCGTACCTTTTTCTTTCCACTCATAGCTGAAGCCATTAGATACTTGCAGGATACGGTTAAACGGTTGTCCTAAAACAGGAGCAGTCGCTGGATAACCAGCGGTACATCCAGTAAATTGTTGTTCCAGCAAGGTGTCGATTTGTGCGCCTGTTAGCGTCAATGAAACCAACGTATTACCAAAAGGTTGTACGGTAAACGCTTCACTGTAAGTTACGTTACCATCGCCTTCACCGGCTGAACCATTGACATAAGTTATGTCGGCACGAATTCCACCCGGATTCATAAAAGCCACCACTGCCTCGCCAAAGCCAACTCCTTGAGTTTCCAAAAGTTGGGCATCTGCAATCACATCGCCTAGCGCAGAC
>CANNLO010000095.1 GCA_947505055.1 Methylococcaceae bacterium
ACGTTGGAGCCTTGTGTAATGTGCATGGGTGCGATGAGTCACGCACGGATTAAACGACTGGTTTTCGGTGCGTATGATTCCAAGAGAGGCGCAGTGTGCAATGCCTTGAGACTGACTGATGCGAGTTTTTTAAATCACCGCATTAGCTGGGATGGTGGCGTTTTGGAAGCGGAATGTTCTGAGTTGTTAAGGGGTTTTTTTAAAGCCAGGCGCTGAAGGCGCGATCGGCACGCCCTCCTAGGCATTTCCTTATCAGGATTGCCGCGCTTGTTTATAGGCATTAATCAACGCATTGGTTGAGCAATCGTGGCTGTCAATGATGTTGTCATTTTGTAGCTCTGGAAGGATGACTTTAGCCAGTACTTTTCCTAGCTCCACACCCATTTGATCGAATGAGTTAATATTCCATATTACGCCCTGAACATAAATTTTATGTTCGTAAAACGCGATCAACGAACCCAAGGTTTTTGGGGTCAATTTTGTAAATAAAAACGAATTGGAAGGTTTATTTCCGTCAAATATTTTGGAGGCGACCAGCACTGTGTCGGCCTTGTCTTCGTTAGAGAGCTCTGCTTTAACTTCTTCAGCTGTTTTACCCTTCATCAAGGCTTCAGGTTGAGCAAGAAAGTTTGAGATTAAAATATCGTGATGTTCAGGAAGGTTGTAATGACTGTTTGCTGCAGCAAGAAAATCACAAGGTATGAGTTTAGTGCCTTGATGGATTAGCTGAAAAAAAGCATGCTGCCCATTAGTGCCGGGTTGTCCCCAAATGATTTGGCCGGTACTGTAATCGACTTTATCACCATTTAAATCGATACTTTTTCCGTTACTTTCCATGTCGCCTTGCTGAAAATAATCGGCAAAATAGAGCATGGATTGGTCATAAGGCAAAAGCGCATGTGACTCGGCATTGTAAAAATTGTTGTACCAAATCCCAAGTAAACCCATGATGACGGGTATGTTTTTATCAAATGGCGCGGCGCGGAAATGTTCATCTGCTTCATGAGCGCCCAGTAAAAGTTCTTCAAAATTATCCATGCCAATATAAAGAGCAATTGACAACCCAATAGCCGACCATAGCGAATAACGTCCACCGACCCAGTGTCTGAACTCAAACATATTGTTGGTATCAATGCCGAAATCGGCGACATTTTCAGCGCTGGTTGAAATCGCGACAAAATGTTTAGCTACAGCTTGCGGATCTTCTGCGCTGTCGAGAAACCATCGCTTTGCAGATTTTGCGTTGGTCATGGTCTCTTGCGTGGTGAATGTTTTGGACGCAATAAGAAAAAGTGTGGTTTCCGGGGAGATATGAGTCAGCGTTTCAACAAGATCGGCTTGGTCAATATTGGATACAAAATGCACTTTTAATGCTTCAGAGGCATAGGGGGTCAGCGCTGCCGAGACCATCTTAGGGCCTAAATCGGAGCCGCCGATGCCAATATTAACGATGTCAGTGATGGACTTGCCGGTATAGCCACGCCATTCACCGGAGCGGACTTTAGTACTGAAAGCGCGCATTTGGGCAAGAACACTGTTAATTTGTGGCATCACATCTTCTCCGCCAACGTAAACAGGTTGATTGCTTCTGTTGCGCAAGGCAGTATGCAAGACTGATCTGTGTTCGGTCTTATTTATTTCCGCACCGGAAAACATGGCTTTAATTTTTTCGTCCAGACCTGCATGTATTGCGAGATCAATTAACAAAGGCAAGGTTTGATCGGTGATTCTGTTTTTAGAGTAATCAAAAAGGACGTCGTTAAAATGAGCAGAAAACTTTGTGTGTCGATTGCTATCAAGATTAAAACTGTTACGCAGACATAAATTTTTGGTTTCTTCGTGGTGTGATTTTAAAGCTGTCCAGGCCGTAGAAGTGGTCAAAGATGACATGCGGTAAGGCTCCGATTGAATAAAGTTAGCTTAAGTCTACGAAAAGCGGGGAAGGATAGCAATAGTAAACAACTCATTTGCCATTACAGTTTAAATGGTATTGTGTGGATGAACAATAATCAAATCCTTTATTTGGCTAAATCGATGTGCTAGAGTTAACAGTTGTTATGAGACAAAAATACACTGATAGACGTTTATTTTTGACAAGCTCAAACTGCATGGCATGTTATTTCTTTCTTAATAATAATAATTTTATCAAAACTGGAAGGTATTATGAATAGTACGCATATTTTAAACAAAGGTTTCCTGGTACTTCTGGGATTATTGTTCTCTGCAACGATATGGGCTCATGGTGGCGCAGCTGGAACGGACACCGATCAATGTAAGTTTGAACTGGAACCTACTCATTGGCTACATTATACAGCCTATCAGCCCAACGCATTTCCTGCGGAAGATTTTTGCGCCAATCTTCCTCGCGTTAACGAACTTACCTTGTTGGTGTTCGATTATCAGGACATGAAATATAGAGACATGTCAGTTGAGTTTGAAGTGACAAAAGAGCCCGAAGGGACTCGCGTATTCTTTTTACCGGGTACAAAACACAAAAAAGGGACAGTTGAATTAAGGCTCCCAAATGGTGTGCCTGAAGCAGGTAAATATCTGATTCATATTACTTTGATTCCGGATGCAGGTGAAAGACTGGACGCACATATGAGCTTTAAAGCTGGTGGTGGACAGGCAGTAAGTAGAAACAATCTCCTGTTGTATGCATTCTTCGCATTTGCCGGGCTATATGTGGTTTATCTATCACATGCCGGATTTAAGAAAATAGTGGATGAGGCGATAGCTAAACTTAAGTCTTAAAAATGTAATTACCCAAATCTTCCTTTAATAAAGAAGATTTAAGAGGGATTTATTAAATCAAATCGTCCCTAATCGCTCTTTTTTAAAGAGGGGTACTGAACATTAATATAGTTGTAAGTGATGCCATTGCAAGGTTGCGGATATTATCTTCAATCTGGCAATGGCATTGTCTATAGGGATGTAGGTATGGAGTATAAGCTTCTCCTAAACAAGCTAGTTTTGGTGATTTAATTGAACAATCGAGGAAATGTGTAATGGTTAAGTTATTATCTGCTGGGGCAATGATTTTAATTTTTTCTGCATCCGTAATGGCAGTAGAGTATGAAGATCATAGCGGTATGCTCATGGATCATGGTGATGGACATTTAATGGACATGGCTGGTGGCATGGTGATGGGGCAAAATACCACTACCTTACCTGGCGGTTGTGACAGCATCTCCGAAACCAAAGAAATCACAGTGCATGCCGGACACAAATATGCCGAAAAATTTCCCGGCAGAATGTATGCCTTTGATACTCAAGAATTCAATTTCAAGCCCTGCACCAAATTGACGGTTCATTTCATTAATGAAGACAATATCCGTCACCAATGGATGATGCACGGCTTACCCAAATATTTATATCCAAAAGGCATGTTCCATTTGGAAGCGTCAGGTCCAGCAAAAATTTCGGGAACCTTGATTTTACCACCCGGAGATAAAACCTATCTGGTGCATTGTGATATTGCCCAGCACATGGAAAAAGGCATGAAAGCCCAGTTGAAAGTCGGCAAGGGCGACGGTGATTTGCCAAGTATTCCAGGTGTTACTGCGTATGTGATACCCGATGATTATAAGGGAAGCTTTGCTACCGTTATGGCTCAAGTTTCTACCGCAGCGGAAGCTGCGTCAGTAGTCGTAGCTGCTGCTGTTAAGCCACCGGTTGTAGCTCCTGTTAAAGAGGATTCCTTGATTTCAGGTGTTACAGTTATAGGGTTGGCACTTGGCCTGATAGCCGCTCCATTTCTGGCCAGAAAATTTAAAGGCATGAGTGCCTCAGAAGTGGTTGCAACCGTTTTTGATTTGGTAAGAGCAGGAATCGAGTATGCTGTTAAGCTGGTGTCTGGCTTAATTAAGCTGATTATTTCAAATAAAAACAAGATATTGCCAGGAAGTTAATTTCCGGCAAAATAAAACCCCTGCACTCCAAGAGCGCAGGGTTTTTTTTTGAGAGAAAAAGTGCAAGACATAAGCTATGAACTCGGAGGATTGTTTCTCAGCGCCTTTATATCGTCAACGATTGCGCCTGGAGGTTCGGAAGCGGTTTTGGCCTACATGGTGGCGAACGGACATTATCAAGTAGTGCAGCTAGTAATTGTTGCTACAATCGGCAACACTATGGGAGCAATGACGACATGGTTTTTGGGCGTGCTGGCTGCCAAAAAATATCCTGTAGCCACTTTATTACCGGCAAACAAACAAAAGGCACTAAATCTGGTCAGAAATAAAGGTATCTGGACTTTATTTTTTACCTGGTTGCCGCTAGTTGGTGATGTCTTGTGTTTCGCTGGTGGCTGGTTAAAACTGCCATTCCTGCAGGCTTGTTTAATAATATTGCTGGGAAAACTAGGGCGCTATGTGGTTATAGCGTGGATGTTTGTTTGAGTTCCGGATACTGTTTACATATAATCGATTAAATATGAGGTAGTTGTGTTACGCCATTTTCCACCCGTTGGCATTAAGTGTGCTCATAGAGTCCGTGATTATTACATAGCGGCGTTTACTTTTGTTTGTGTTGCAATCTGCTTGGTAAGCGATGCAGATGGCAGCATGGAAAAGCAAAATGCGCTCGGAATTTGTGCATGGATTTTCCTGGCTTGTTGGCTGCATGGAGAAAACCGTGAAATAAGACTGCAAGTTATGATAGCGGTATGTTTTGCGACAATTGGCGAACATTTTGCCTCACCTTATATGGGTGGTTACACTTATCGATTTGAAAATGTCCCAGCTTATGTGCCGCCGGGTCATGGTCTGGTGTATTTGACTGCTGTAGCGCTGGGTCGATCGGGTTTATTTTTACGCTACGCCAGACAAATTGCCACCTTTGTGGTTTTGGTTTGCGGGGCTTGGTCAATTTGGGGCATCAGCGGTTATGCGGCGCAAGGCGATTCTGTAGGCGCTTTATTGTATTGTGTATTTTTAGGGTATCTTTTTAAAGGCCGATCACCGATGGTTTATCTGGCCGCTTTTTTTATTACTACCTGGCTGGAATTGATTGGCACAGCTGAGGGAACCTGGATCTGGGCAGCAATTGATCCTGTGTTGAGTTTGCCGCAGGGAAATCCGCCTAGTGGAGTTGCGGCCTGGTATTGTCTGGTAGATGCGGTGGCAATGGGTGGCGCACCTTTGTTGATAAACCGTGCGAAAAGTCTCCGTGATTGGTTAAAGTCTGGCAAAATGCGAAAAACAGCTTATCAAGGATCAAGTAATAAATAAGGTGAATAAAGTAAATCGTTAAGAAATGGTATAAGCCATCAACCTCTGCCTTAAAAAGCGGATATTCAGTAAATTAAAGAGGAAATGTAATGGAACGTCGTAATTTTATTAGATTAAGTGTTGCCGGAGTCGGTGCCAGCATTATCTCGCCAGCAATGGCAACCACCAGTAAGCCGGTTGCGGGTGCTGATATTTATTATACCAAAGAAGCGCCGGGTCGCTGGAGTGGCAAAGTTGCAACGCATCTGCCAACTATTGAAATAGAAAAAGTCGGAGGGCAAGTTACTGTAAAAGTTGTTACAGGCCATGAAATGAAAGGTTATGAACACTATATTGTTAAACATGTTTTATTGGATCAAAACTATAAATTTATAGATGAGCATATGTTTGATCCGACTAAGGACCAAACAGCCAGTTCAGCTTTTACATTGCATGATTACAGTGGTCCGATTTACGCATTGAGCATGTGTAACAAGCATGATCTTTGGTTGAATGGTGTAGAAGTATAAGGTTTGCTATAGATTTTATGATTCATAACTTGTTGGGACCAGATGGTCATCTGAACTAAGGCAATCAATGAAAACATTGAAACGCCTAAGTCAGGTTTTAATTTTGTTTTAAATATCGAGAATATGAAAATCAGTTGTTTTACATTTATCCGCAATGGAACGTTGCTTGGTTATCCTTTTATAGAGAGCATATGTTCTGCATTGCCTTTATGTGATGAGTTTGTTGTGGCTGTGGGTGATAGTGAAGATGACACGCTCGCTCGAATACTAGCGATAAATTCTGACAAGATCATTGTCATTCAGACTCATTGGAATGAGAAAATGCAGGATCGCGGGTTTGTTTATGCCCAACAAAAGATGATTGCCCAATACAATTGCACTGGCGATTGGGCATTCTATCTTGAAGGCGACGAGGTACTGCATGAAAACGATTTGCCAAAAATTCGAGCTGCCATGGAAAAGTATCTACACGTACCAGAAGTAGAAGCCTTGGCATTTGATTATCATCATTTTTTTGGCAGCCCTAACTGGCTTGCAATCAGTCCAGCGTGGTACAGGCGGGAATGTCGCATTATTCGTAATACCTTGCGTTGTTGGGCTCCCGATGGCTTATATTTTGTAGTGATGAATAAAAACAGACAAGGCCGTCATCCAAAAGCTGCGCTAGTAAACGTATCCATTTACCATTATGGCCATGTGCGCAGTATTGCAACCATGCGCGAAAAAAACCAACGTATTGGTAAATACTGGAAGCAAGATCATCCTCTTTTCAATGGCTATCAAATTGACCCGCAAGCACTAAGTCCTTTTACAGGACAGCATCCTGACATTATCAAGACTTGGTTGGAGTGCGAAGCAGAAAAAGATTTTACTCCCAGTTCCGAATATAAGCCTACTAAGAGAGAAATAAAACATAGATTGGCCATGAAACTTGAAGGTTTATTCGGTTGTGAACTAAGTAGAAAGCATTTTTACCTGGTTAAATAAAGTGAAAGACAAATACTTAGAGTATACCCAGCGCGCAACATTGTGGGCTATTATTTTTGCAAGTATAAGCATTAATTTACCCACTGCATTCATGAGCGTAGCGCTGGTGTTATTGATGTTTTTTTGGGCGATCTCAGGTGATTATAAAGTTAAGTTTGAGCATATTTGCGCTAATCCTGCTGCACTTGTAGCCATAGCCTTATTTGCTTTATATGCGCTAGGTACACTATATTCCAGTGCTCCATGGGGGGGGCGACTTGGTTTTTTAATGAAGTACCAGAAACTTCTATTTATCCCGATAATTGTTAGTGTCCTGTATTCCGAAAAATATCGCAGATATGCCATCAATGCTTTTTTAATTACTATGATGGCGGTACTTGTTATTTCTTATTTTAAATGGCTTGGCTTGGTTCCGCATCATGATTTGACGGATCAAGGATACTTTGTATTTAAAGGGAGAATTGCACAAAGTATTTTTATGTCATTTGCAATGTATTTAATGATGTATCGTGCCTTAAAATCTAAAGGAGCTATTAGATATACCTGGTTATTATTTGGCATTTTGGCGGCGTTGAATATTTTATTTTTAGTTAATGGCAGAACAGGCCAGATAACCATGATTGCGTTAATTGTCTGGTTTACATTTGAGCTCTGGGGTGTCAAATCGTTTAAATATTGGTTTGGTATTATTTTGCTAGGTATCTTCTTGCATCAAGCTGTAACGAACCTTCCAAGCTCACGATTGATGGATATTCAACAAGAAATTGCAGATCATCAAGCGAATGGCACGCAAACTTCTGCAGGACAGCGCCTGGAAATGTATAAAAATACTATCTCCTTGATTAAAAAACATCCATTGTTTGGGGGGGGGACAGGTAGTCTTGAAAATGAATATGAGGAGTTGGCAAAAAATAATAAGTTAGAGTTGACGCGAGTTCCTAATCCACATAATCAATTTTTACTTACCTTGCAAGAAATAGGTATCTTTGGATTTCTAATGTTGGCTTTGATGTGGATTGTCCATTGGAAAGTGTCATACAGGATGAATATATTTCAAGATGGATTTGCGTTGCGTGGTTTGATATTAACGATTTTTATTGGGTCATTGTTTAACTCATTACTTTTGGACGCAGGCGAAGGTAAATTTTACTGCGTATTAGCTGGAGTATTATTAAGTGGTTATAAATCTAACGAGCATAGTTCTGATGCTTAGCATTATCAATATTTCAATATGATTTACATGTGATTTATAATTTTCACTTTAATGAATCAGGTTTGATTACTTAAAGTGAAGTAATAAAAACACATAAAAAAGTTGAAGTGGATCTTTCAATAAATATTATCCTTGATAACAATATGAAATCTTCGTCGTTTCTAACAAGTTTACCTATCGTCACCCTAAATCATAGTACCCGTCCAATTGAAAATGCCATTTTTTCTATAGTGATTCCAAGTTGGAATAATTTGGATTTTTTAAAGGTCTGTATAAATAGCATACAGAAAAATTCACGCTTTAAGCATCAGATCATTATTCATCTTAACGAAAGCAATGATGGTACACGTGAATGGGTTGAGAAAAATAATTTAGACTATAGTCATTCCGAAACGAATATCGGGATTTGTTATGCTATGAATATTGCACGTACGTTAGCTACAACAAATTATTTAGTTTATTTTAACGATGATATGTATGCTTGCCCCGACTGGGATTTTTGGCTGTATGAAGAAATTAAGAAACAAAATTCAATTTATTTTTTTATATCAGCAACGGTAATTGAGCCGCGAGACACAGGAAATGAGTGTGTGATTGCACCGTTTGATTTTGGTACACATCCTGATAATTTTAATGAATCTGCGTTGTTGGAAAACTTTAACAATACAAAAAAAGAGGATTGGCAAGGTACAACTTGGCCTCCCTGTGTGGTATCGACTTTGTTATGGGACATGGTCGGTGGTTACAGTACAGAGTTTTCACCCGGCATGTATTCTGATCCCGATTTTACGATGAAACTGTGGCAACTTGGTGTACGTAATTTTAAAGGCGTTGGCAATAGCCGTATTTATCATTTTATGTCTAAATCAACTGGTAGATTAACTTTTAAAGCAGACGGGTCACGCATTTTTTTGAATAAGTGGGGAATAAGTTCAAATTTATTTACTCGATTCTATTTACGGAGGGGGAGTATATGGACAGGATTTTTAGATGCTCCTCAGAATAATTGGAAATATAAAATAAAAAAACAGCTTAATAATATCAAACGCCGGTTTAGCTGAGTTTTTTACAAATTACTTGATAATTATGTCTAAAATAGAATCAAATCTATCTGTGCAATTAGGCAAACCTAAGATTCTCGCCATTCAATTTAAGTATTTGGGTGATGCGGTATTTATCACTCCAGCTTTAAGGGCATTAAAGCAGCAGTATCCTGAATCTGAGATTCATGTTTTAGTCGCCAAAGAAGTGGCGCCGTTGTTTGCACATTTGTCATGGATTGATAAGGTTTGGGCGTTTCCGCGCACCCGGGGCAAAGCAAAGATTTCAGAGTCGTGGCCTTTTGTTAGTGCTTTACGAAAGGAGCGTTATGATCGATCTGTAGATTTTGTTGGTAACGATAGAGGGGCAATTTTAAGTTTGTTGATTGGTGCAAGGATTCGTCTTGCTCCAATAAAATATCACCCTACTTTGCTACAAAAATTAGCATATACACAAACCATTGAAACCCAATCATTGCCAATATCTTGGGTAAATCGACATCTACAAATGCTTGAATTGTCGTGGCAAACGCCCCCGACCGAATCTAAGTATATGTCTATTGAATCAGACCCGGCGTTGAAAAAGACTGCAAAAAATATTCTCAAAAATCATACTATTATTTGCCATTTGGGAACATCACAACCTAAGAAAGAATGGCCTGTTTACAAGTGGCATGAGTTTTATCAACTTGCCAGCAAGGCAGGCTACAAACTAGCTTTCTCTGCAGGTACTAATGATCGAGAGCTAGGTTTGTTGGTTGGACTTAAAGAATTAGCCCCTGAAATATACGCACTACCTGCCATGACAGATCTTTCTCTTTTTTTAGCGGTTTTAAAGCAAGCTAAGGTAGTGATTTCTGGAGATACCGGGCCGCTTCATTTTGCAGCTGGTTTAGGTGTAAAGGTGATTGGTTTGTTCGGTACTGAAGATTCAGTGCTTCATGCGGCTCCTATTTACGGAAGAAACGAATTAATCCAAAGTAGTCTTTGCACTTGTTTAAACGAATTGGCCCAATTTCCCATCTGTCAGAGTAATACCTCATGTATGGCTACTATTTCTGTGGGACGGGTATTGGATATGCTAAATAATGAATTTCATGATTAAGTGAGTTCATTCGCTGAGCATTCGATGTACATCTGAATCCAATGAAAATGAATATAGATTTGTGTTATCCAGATGTAAAGCTTTTTTTGTTGCAAATACATCGTTTATCAGTATATTTTGTAAATCAGTAATTGAACAAAAGTAGCAAAAGAGTTATATATGAAAATGGTATTTTTAAAATTATGAATAAAACTTCCACAGCCAGTACTCAAATATACAAACGACTGTTAACCTATGTAAGGCCCTATAGAGGCCTTTTTGCCATCAGCATCATAGGCTTCCTGATGTATTCAGGAACGCAAACTCTCTTTGCGGCTTTAATCAAACATATCATTGACACATTGCAAACCGAGACACGTGAAGGCATGAATTATTTACCGTTGCTATTTAGCGGGTTAATCATCGTTCATGGCATTGGCGCTTATATTGGCAACTATTTTCTGGCCAAAGTCTCTACCAATGTTGTCCATACCCTGCGCTGCGAAATTTTTGATCAATATACGCGTCTACCAACGACTTATTTTGATGCGAATAACAGCGGTTACATGATTTCCAGAATAACCAACAATGTCGGCCAGGTTACCCAGGCGGTTACCGATGCGGTTCGTACTTTTGTTCGTGAAGGCTTTACGGCAATTGGCTTGTTGATCTATTTATTCTATTCAAACTGGATGTTGTCGCTGGTGTTTATTGCCATTACTCCAATAATTGTGGTGTTGGTGGGTTATGTCAGCAAACGTCTGCGGAGTATCAGCAAGAAAATACAAGAATCCATAGGCGATATGACTCACATCACTTCGGAGTTGGTCGGTGGTCATCGCGTGGTACGCAGTTATGGTGGTGAGGAATATGAACGCCGACGGTTTTTGGATAGCAGTTCATACAATCGGAGACAATCGCTAAAACTGGCTACGACCATGGCGGTCCATAATCCGATTATGCAATTTATCATTGCCATCGCATTATCATTCTTAATGTATATGGCGCTGTTTTTCATGAAACAATCGAGTGTTGGTGAATTTGTTGGCTATTTGACGGCGGCGTTTTTATTGCCAAAACCCATTAGAAGTTTGAGTGATGCTAACGGGGATATTCAAAAAGGTATAGTGGCAGCTGAATCATTATTTGAAGTGTTGGATGAGCCGGCTGAAGTCGATGACGGGATTTATCAGGTCGAAAGATGCAAGGGCGCGCTGGAGTTTAAAAATCTGTCATTCCAATATCCCGGTACTAATGAGCTGGCACTTAAAGACATCAGTTTTAAAGCTGAACCCGGACAAACCATTGCCCTAGTTGGTGCGTCTGGTGGGGGAAAAAGCACGCTTGCCAATCTGGTATCGCGTTTTTATCCGCATGATCAGGGTGAAATATTATTGGATGGTGTTGAAATAAACACCTATCAGCTGGCCAATTTGAGAAAACAATTGGCGCTGGTCAATCAACAAGTCACTTTGTTCAATGATTCGATAGCCAATAATATAGCTTATGGTTCGTTGGTAACGGCAAGCCGAAGTGAAATAACCCAGGCGGCAACAGATGCCTATGCCATGGAGTTTGTCGCAAAACTTGAGCAAGGTTTGGATACAGAAATTGGTGAAAATGGCGTCAAATTGTCGGGAGGCCAAAGACAAAGATTGGCGTTGGCCAGGGCTTTACTTAAAGACGCACCCATTTTGATTTTGGATGAAGCTACTTCAGCGCTGGATACCGAATCAGAGCGTTTCATACAGTCGGCATTGCAAAAAGTGATGAGCAACCGCACAACACTGGTTATTGCGCATCGTCTGTCAACGATTGAAAGTGCGGATATAATATTGGTTATAGATCATGGGCGAATTGTAGAAAGAGGTTCGCATCAAGAACTGCTTGCAAAAAAAGGCGCTTATGCCCGCTTGCATTCCATGCAATTTAAGGATCATGCTAAAGAACAGTCGCTAAGCGAAGTTGCAGAAGAATTATATTTAGATATTACTTAGGACATTATTTTGAAGACATTTATTGCCGAACTTGAAGAGCATAAAGCCATGATGGACAAATTGGCTGATTGTTCCGGCGCTATTGAAGCGGCAGCAGAAATGCTAATCGCAACCTTAAAACAAGGGGGGAAAATATTGCTATGCGGAAATGGCGGCAGCGCAGCGGATTGTCAACATATCGCCGCAGAATTAGTTGTGCAATATCAAAAAAACCGAAAAGCCTTGGCTGCGATTGCACTGACAACAGACACTTCAATTTTAACTGCTCATAGTAATGATTTTGGTTTTGAAACCGTATATTCACGTCAAATTGAAGCCATGGCCACTGAAAAAGATTGCTTGATAGCCATATCTACCTCGGGAAAAAGTAAAAATATCATAAAAGCAGTAGAGGCAGCGAGATTGAAAAAAATGACAGTTATAGGTTTAACCGGTTGCAAAGGCGGAGAGTTGAGCAAATTAGTGACGCATTCAATTGTTGTTCCATCAGAGGTGACGGCTAGAATTCAGGAAGCACATATACTGATAGGTCACTGGTGGTGTGGCTCACTTGAGGAGGCCGCATGTTAGCGATTGCTCCCGAGTTTACACAAGCCAGGATCATCGTTATAGGCGATGTCATGCTGGATCGTTACTGGTCCGGGCAGGCGGCGCGAATTTCACCTGAAGCGCCGGTGCCGGTGGTAAGAGTTAAAACCATTGAAGATCGCGTAGGTGGTGCAGCCAATGTCGCGCTGAATATCGCCAAGTTGGGCGGGAATGTTACGTTGCTTGGCGTTGTTGGAGATGATGGCGAAGGCCAGATACTAAAGCGGCTTCTTGAAGCTGAAGGCGTGGACTGTGACTTTGTTGTTGAGCAAAGTATTAAAAGTATCTGCAAATTACGGGTTATGGCGCAGCATCAGCAACTTATTCGAATAGATTTTGAAGAAGCCGTGCTTAAGTTTGAAAAGGCAGAGCTGTTGGCTAGGCTGGTTAAGCATTTACCCGAGCATGAGACAGTTGTGTTTTCGGATTATGGTAAAGGTACCTTGGTCAATGTTTCTGAATATATTCTTGAGGCCAAACAACTAGGACTTAAGGTTTTGGTCGATCCGAAAGGCGTTGATTATCAGAGATATGCGCAAGCAGATTTGATAACACCGAATTTGTCAGAATTGCAGGCGGTTGTCGGTGCTTACGAAAATGAGGCTGATTTACTGGAAAAAGGCCGGGCTTTACTGAAGCAGTATCAAATTCCAACGCTATTGCTAACGCGAGGCGAGGCCGGAATGACCTTGGTTCAAGATAACCAGGTACATTCATTGCCGGCTCAGGCTAAAGATGTTTTTGATGTGACCGGTGCCGGTGATACAGTTATCGCGGTGATGGCGTTGTGTGTAGCTCTGGAAATGGAATTACAAGATGCAATGTATCTGGCAAATCTGGCGGGCGGCATAGTTGTTGGCAAGCTTGGTACCTCAACCGTTTCAATGCAGGAGTTGACGAGAGCCATGCATGGCGATCGGGATTCACGGTATGGCATTGTTTCGGAAGACGAGTTGGCGCAACTGATGGTTGGGGCCAAAGCCCATGATGAGCGGGTTATTATGACCAATGGCTGCTTCGATTTATTGCATGCCGGACATGTGACTTATTTACAGCAGGCAAAAGCGCTGGGTGCCCGCTTAGTCGTTGCGGTAAATTCAGATGCGTCAGTCAGGCAGCTAAAAGGTGAGACTCGCCCGATTAATGGTTTGC
>CANNLO010000096.1 GCA_947505055.1 Methylococcaceae bacterium
ATGCAATTAAAGAAATTTTAAATACTTTACGAGTTGCCATGAGCATTTCATTTGGGATATTGGTTGTCACAATAACTGGACTTGTAAAGCGAGTGGACGAAGGCAATGTTGACTTGCTGTTTTGGGCGGGTATTGTTTTTTCTATTTTGATTATTATCGTTATTTTAAAATTACTTATAAAAATATCTGACAAAACCAAACAGATTGGAGGATTGTGATGATCGCAGGTGTAATAGCTATTATTGTTATAGGCGCTTTACTTATCGGCTTGCTGTTTTACAGTGTATCCAAACTTTCTGAAGAATGAATTTCTACCTGGAACGCTGAGTCTCTGCTCGGCCAGTGCACCGCTATTACTTTTAAGCAACTGTCAGCTCAGCCAAGCCCGGACTTGGCGTTCCCGGGCAAAAATCAGCTGAGTAATCTTTGTATCTGCTGTATCATCACTCCCCATCAAATTACCCATAACAAAAAAAAGGATAGCCTCATGACTCAAGACGAACTAAAACAAAAAGTTGCCCAAGCTGCTTTACACTATATTAAAGACGTTGCCATTATCGGCGTAGGCACTGGCTCTACCGTTAACCATTTTATTGATTATCTGGCTGATTTTAGAGCCGATATTGAAGGCGCTGTTTCCAGCTCGATCGTCAGCACCGAACGCTTAAAGAAAATCGGTATTCCGGTACTTGATTTAAATGCAGTCGGCACACTGGATGTGTATGTCGACGGCGCTGACGAAGTCAATGCGCATCGTCAAATGATCAAGGGCGGCGGCGGTGCGTTGACGCGCGAAAAAATCATTGGCGCGGCCAGCAAAAAATTCGTCTGTATCGCCGACGAATCCAAATGCGTTGATGTGTTGGGTAAATTTCCTTTGCCCGTTGAAGTTGTGCCTATGGCCAGAAGCTATGTTGCCAGAGAATTGGTGAAATTGGGCGGACAACCGGTGTGGCGCGAAAGCTTCATCACCGATAACCATAACGTGATTCTGGATGTGCATAATCTGGACATTATCGAACCCACCAAACTGGAACAAATTATTAACAATATTACCGGCGTTGTAACCGTCGGTCTTTTTGCACTGCGTCCTGCCGATGTTGTGTTAATTGGCAAAGGTAGCGAAGTTACTACGTTCTAAAGTAACCGTTTCAAGCGGGTTGCCATGCTGCTCGGCAACCCGACGATTGAGAAAACACCAAACCCGCTGTACCCCATCGCCAGGTGTTCCATTCACCTAAAACCGCTGCCCCAAAATACTTATGAATTTTAGCTATGACGTTTTCTCACTGATTTGGGCATTGGCGGGACTGTTGTTAGGCGTATTGTTCATGCGTTTTTTGACGGGCAAAGATACAAGCCGGCTTCAGCAATTAACGACTGAACTTGCCGTCGCCGAAGAAAAAATCAAACAGTTTCAAGCTCGCGAAGCCGAATTTAAAATCTTGCAACAACAGTTTTTTAACGCCAAAACCGAAAATGCGCAATTGCAAACCCGGATGGAAGAGCAGCTTAAAAATACCGAAGAAAAACTAAAATTGTTGCTGGATGCCGAACTTCGCCTAAACACGCAGTTTGAAAATTTGGCCGGCAAGATTTTTGATGACCGCAGCAAACAATTTACTGAACACCACAAAACCAGCCTGGATCATATCGTCACACCGTTACGCGAACAGTTGGGCGAGTTCAAACAACGTATCGAAACGGTTTATGACAACGAGAACAAGGATCGCATTTCCTTGCGCGAAGAAATTGTTTCCTTAAGACGCGATACCGCGCAGATGAATCAGGAAGCACTGAATCTGACCCGCGCTTTAAAAGGCGACAAGAAAACCCAGGGCAACTGGGGCGAAATGATTCTGGAAACCGTGCTGGAAAAATCTGGTCTGCGCAAAGGCATTGAATATGAAACCCAGGGCGCGTTTCGGGATGAAGATAACCGATTGTTCAAGCCCGATGTCATCGTGCGATTGCCGGAAGACAAGGATGTGGTGATTGATTCAAAGGTATCGTTACTGGCATATGAACGCTATTGTTCTGCCGAAGACGAGCAGGAACGGATACTGGCCTTGAAACAGCATACCGAAGCGGTGCGTGAGCATATCAAAGGCTTGAGCAGTAAAGATTATTCCGGTTTAAAAGGTCTGAGAACACTGGATTTTGTGTTGTTATTCATGCCGATTGAAGCCGCATTCATCGCGGCTTTTCAGGCTGATGAGCGATTGTTTACCGACGCTTTCGAGCACAAAATCATCGTGGTCACGCCTACTACATTGCTGGCAACGTTGCGCACTATCGAAAATATCTGGCGTTATGAACGGCAGAACGAGAATGCCCGGGCAATTGCCGATAAAGCCGGCATTGTTTACGACAAAATCCGGGGCTTTGTCGATGATCTGGACAAACTGGGCAAACAGTTAAGCACTGTCCATACCACTTATGACGGCGTCATGAATAAATTAACTCAAGGTAACGGCAATCTGATTCGTCAGGCCAGCAGTTTTGTCGATCTTGGCGTTAAGGTCAAAAAGACTTTATCAAAAAGCATCACCGAACAGGCAGGACTTGATAGCGATGAGAGTTAGAAATTATGCGATACTATGCGAAAAACAGCGCACATATGATGAAACATTATAAATTTTTTACCTGCTTGATAAGGAGCAACACATGACCGCACTGGTTGGCATTATCATGGGCTCAACTTCTGACTGGGAAACCATGTGCTTTGCAGCGGAAACGCTGGAGCGACTTGGAATTCCACATGACGTTGAAGTAGTCTCGGCACATCGTACGCCGGATAAACTGTTTGCTTATGCTGAAACAGCTGAAGGCAAAGGACTGGAAGTGATTATCGCCGGTGCCGGTGGCGCTGCGCATTTGCCGGGCATGGCGGCAGCGAAAACAGCTTTGCCTGTGCTGGGCGTACCGGTTCAATCCAAAGCGCTTAACGGCATGGATTCGCTGTTATCCATCGTGCAAATGCCGGCCGGTATTCCGGTCGGAACCCTGGCAATCGGTAAAGCTGGCGCGATTAACGCGGCTTTGCTGGCGGCCGCTATCATCAGCAATAAACACGTTCAATATAAAGAAGCCTTAAATACTTTCAGACGCGAGCAAACCGAAACGGTTCTGGCTCATTCTGATCCACGTATTGGGAGCGCTTCATGATTGTAGGTGTATTAGGCGCTGGCCAACTGGCCAGAATGATTGCGCTGGCAGGTATTCCATTGGGGTTGGAATTTATTTTTCTTGATCCTTCCGTTGATGCTTGCGCCAACCGTCTTGGCGAACATTTGCATGGCGATTACAGTGATCCTGAATTGCTGGCTCAATTGGCGGAACGTGCCGATGTCGTCACCTATGAGTTTGAAAATGTTCCGGCTGAAGTTGCCGATTTTCTGGCGTCTCACACCCAGGTACATCCATCGGCTGAAGCGTTGGGCGTAGCTCAGGATCGATTGATCGAAAAAAGTTTTTTTCACGACCTCGATATCCCCACGCCCCCTTATGCGGCGGTCGATAGCCTTAACAGCTTGGAACTAGCCATGACCAGCATTGGTTATCCGGCTATTTTAAAAAGTCGCACCCAGGGCTACGACGGCAAAGGCCAATCGCTGCTTAAATCAAAAGACGATCTAAATCACGCTTGGGAATTGTTGCAAGGCGTGCCTGCTGTTGTTGAAGCTTTCGTGTCTTTTAAGCGGGAAGTCTCTATCATTGCCGTGCGCAACGTTTCCGGCGAGATTGTTTTTTACCCGTTATCAGAAAATCTACATCGCGGCGGCATATTAAGAGTTTCCGAATGCAGCGCCAATGACCCGATGCAAAAACAAGCTGAAATCTATGTGTCCCGTTTGCTTGAAGCGCTAAATTATGTCGGCGTTTTGGCCCTGGAACTATTTGAAGTAGACGGGCAGTTGTTAGCTAACGAGTTTGCGCCAAGAGTACATAACTCCGGACACTGGACAATTGAAGGCGCTGAAACCAGTCAGTTTGAAAACCATTTGCGGGCGATTCTGGACTTGCCTTTGGGCGCAACAACGCCGGTCGGTAAAGCGGCAATGGTTAATTTTATCGGCGGACTGCCAGTGACCGAAGAACTGTTGAATATCCCCAATGCGCATTTGCATCTTTACGATAAAGCACCGCGCACAGGCCGTAAAGTCGCTCATGCCACGGTTCGAGCAGAAAACACAGAGCAGCTGGCAGAACTGATCAAACAATTATCTGCGCTTGCCGATGAAGTTGATGATTCGTAAAGTGTGCTGATTTTTGTCCTGGAATAGGCGATCAAAAAGATTGCCTATTCCATTCCTATTTTCATTAGTTATGATCGCCAAACATGACTTCCCTTGTTGGGAGGTTATGTCATTTTGTAAATCTACAGATTTTAGCTGACACACCGCATTGATATTGTTTGAATGGATAATCGAATGATTTTAATGGATAATGCACGCCTATTTAGTTGATCCCACCTAACGCATTGAAGCAATGAAAAAGAAAATAGAGGAACTTATCCTGCAAGCCGTCGAAACGCTTAAGACAGATGGCATTCTTGCCCAGGAAATTACCCCGAATATTACAATTGACCGTACCCGCGATGCACAACACGGTGATTTTGCCTCAAATTTAGCTTTGATGCTGGCCAAGCCGGCAAAGTCAAACCCACGCCAATTGGCCGAGAAACTGATTGCCGCGTTGCCTCAAGATCCTGCAATTATAAAAGTTGAGCTGGCCGGTCCCGGTTTTATCAATTTCTTTATTGATCCTACTGCCCAATTCAAAATCATTAATCAGATTCACGACCAGGGTCGAGACTTTGGCTTAAGCAAGGTTGGCGCAGGTAAAAAAGTACAGGTCGAATTTGTTTCTGCTAATCCGACCGGACCATTGCATGTCGGTCATGGTCGTGGCGCTGCCTATGGTTCTGCGGTAGCCGATTTGTTGCAAGCTGTCGGCTTTGAGGTACATAGAGAATATTATGTCAATGATGCCGGTCGCCAAATGGATATCCTCGCTACCAGTATCTGGCTGAGATACCTTGAAGATTGCGGTGAAGTTCTGACTTTTCCCTGCAATGGCTATAAAGGCGATTATGTCCGCGAAATTGCCTCAGATATACATAAAAACGCGAATAATGAATATCGCCGACCTGTAGAACTGGTGTTAGAAGACATTCCGCCTGACGAAACCGAAGGCGGCGATAAAGAAACGCATATTGATGCCTTGATAGCCCGCGCCAAGACTTTACTGGGCGCTTCGTTATATTCGGACTTTTTTCAAATGGGTTTAAACACCATTCTGGAAGATATCAAAATCGATTTAGGCGAGTTTGGCGTTAACTATCAGGAATGGTTTTCAGAGCGCCAGTTAATGGACGACGGTTCGGTTGAAAAAGCCTTGAATCGCTTACGTGAAGCCGGTCATCTTTATCAGCAAGATGGAGCAACCTGGTTTGCCTGCGCCAAATTGGGCGACGAAAAAGATCGGGTTGTGGTGCGTGAGAATGGCCAATCAACCTATTTTGCATCGGATATTGCCTATCACATGAATAAACTGGATCGCGGTTTTGACCAGATCATCGACATTTGGGGCGCTGATCACCACGGTTATATTCCCAGAGTCAGAGCGGCCATGACTGCGCTGGGCGCTGATGAATCCAAGTTAAAAGTATTACTGGTACAATTTGCCTCACTGTTTCGGGGTGAAGAAAAAGTGCAAATGTCGACCCGTTCCGGCGAGTTTGTTACTCTAAGGCAATTGCGTAATGAAGTCGGCAAAGATGCCGCACGTTTCTTTTATGTGATGCGCCGGTCAGAACAACACATGGATTTTGACCTGAAACTGGCCACTTCAAAATCCAACGAGAATCCGGTGTTTTATGTGCAATATGCCTATGCCCGAGTTTGCAGTGTACTCCGCCAATTGGATGAAAAGGGCCTGAAGCGCGATTTACATCTTGGCATGGAAAACCTGACGCTGTTAACCGAAGAACACGAAACAAATCTGCTCGGAACCTTGACGCGTTACCCGGAAATGCTGGAACGTGCAGCTTTACAGTATGAACCGCATCAGTTGATTCAATATCTACGCGAGTTGGCAAACGAGTTCCATACTTACTATAATGCGCACCAATTTCTGGTTGATGATGCCACGATTCGCAACGCAAGACTTAATCTGATTTGCGCTGTGAAACAGGTATTGGCAAACGGATTGGACTTGCTGAATATCAACACACCTGAAGCAATGTAATGGCTAAAGACTACAAACACCGGACGCAGAATAAAAACTCCGTTTCATCGTACAGACAAGCACCTAAAGGCATGAGTGTCTGGCGCTGGATGCTGATTACGGCATTGATTATTTCGTTCGTAGTGTTTCTGGTTTACCTGAGCAATATGGGCTCGAATCAACCTGCTGTAATTCCCCAACCAGAACTACCCAACAAGGCAGAGGCGGTAAAACCTGAGGCAACAAACACGGCTGTAGCGGAAGCGCCCAAGCCTGAGAAAAAACCTGATCCGGCACCGGTCTTACCACAATTTGATTTTTATACCATTTTGCCGGAAAAAGAAGTAATTGTGCCGGATTATGAAATCAACACCCGGGCCAGAGAAGAGCGTGTAGGACAAGCCAAAACAGCCAGTTATATTTTGCAGGCCGGTTCCTTCCGAGACTTTAAGGACGCCGACCTGTTGAGAGCCAAGTTGGCTTTAATGGGAATTGACTCCAAAGTCGAGAAAGCAAAAGTAGGCGCCGTAGCCTGGAACCGGGTAAAAATGGGACCTTACACCCAAATGACCAGCGTTAGCACCATCAAAAATCGCTTGAAAGAAAATGGTATTGATGTCTTGGTTATAGAGATTGGCGGCCAATAAAATTAGTTGCGCCGCCTACCCGGCGCGACTCAATATCTCACGCACTCAATTTAACCTTCTTCCTCCTTTCCATCCTCATCCGTAGCCATATCCGAAATCTCTTTTAACCGGGAAATAGCTTTAAAATTAATACTATTTTCAGGATAAAACCCGTCGCTATCGACTGCGCCGGCAGGTTGTCCGGTCAGTAATTCCAAGGTTTCATCAACGCTGGAAACCGCGTAAACCGAAAACAACCCCGCTGCCACGGCATCAATCACTTCCTGTTTGAGCATCAAATTGCGCTTGTTGGCGGCCGGAATAATAGCGGCATGTTGCCCGTCGTCGAGACCTCGCGCCTTACAAAGCCTGAAGAAACCTTCTATTTTTTCGTTAACACCGCCTACCGCCTGCACTTCACCGTACTGATTAATAGAACCGGTAACAGCAAACGATTGCTTGATTGGTGTTCGGGTCAAGGCAGAAATCAGACAGCAAAGTTCGGCCAAGGAAGCGCTATCGCCGTCGATATAGCCATACGATTGTTCAATGGCGATACTGCCCGAAATGGCCAGAGGAAATTCCTGGGCATAGGTGTGCCCCAGATAACCGGTTAAAATCATGACGCCCTTGGAATGAATGGCCTGCCCGAGTTCTACTTCCCGCTCAACATCAACGATTCCTCGTGAACCGGGATAAACACTGGTGGTAATCCGCACCGGTGCACCAAAACTGCTACCACCCACCTCCAACACCGTTAATCCATTAACTTTTCCTACGGCTTCGCCTTCAGTGTCAATCAAAATGGTGCCGACCAACATTTCCTCAAGAATGTTTTCCGGCATTCTGCCATTACGATGCTCTCTTGCGGCCAGCGCCTGTTCAATATGAGCCCGGTCACAAACCGACTGATTATCACGTTTACAAAACAGGTTGGCTTCGGCAATGATTTCAAGTGAGTCCTTGATGCGTGCAGAAAAATGATGCTGGTTTTCAGACAATCGACAGCTATGTTCAATCAGACATTCAATGGCAGTCTGGGTCAAAGGTTTACCACCGGAATCGGCGGCCTGTTTAATCATCAACAGGATAAAGCGCTGTGTAGACTCATTGTTACGTGGAATGTAATTATCAAAATCGGCAAGAATTTTGAACATCTCGTTAAACTCGTCATCCATTTCTTCCAGTAAATAATAAATATCTCTGGAACCTACCAGTATCACTTTTACGTTTAACGGAATGACTTCCGGCTTAAGTGTGGCCGTGTTAATGCCCAGGTCGGAATAAGGCGATTCGATTTCAATGCAACCGGATTGTAAAGCCCGCTTCAGTCCTTCCCAGACGAACGGACAATTCAGCAGTTTTTCGGCATCAATAATCAAATAACCGCCGTTGGCTTTGTGTAAAGAACCGGCACAAATCCGGCGATAATTAGTGATCAACGCACCCTGATCACTAACATATTCAATACGCCCAAACAGATTTTGATAAATGGGGTGCGGTTCGTAAATAACCGGCGCGCCGTTTTCAAGTTTGTTATCAACCAAAATATTGGGGGTATAAAGCTCTGTCAACAACAAGCGTTTTGTGGTGTTATCCTGGGGCTCAGGAGTCCGACTCGGCATGAGATAATCGGTAACGGTGTTGGTCAGGCTTTTTTGTATTTCAGCTAAAAAGGTAATGACATCATCAATGTTTTGATAACTGTTATTCAATTCGGCAAACAGCGGCTCTATCGCCAGACTGATGGTGTCATTATCCAACTGCTTGACCTTTTCAACCATGGCCCGACGCCACTGGGGCATTTCCAGCAACACTTCGCTAAGATATTCTTCCAGTTCCTCAACGTGTTTATGAAAAACTTCCCGTTCCGGTAACGGCAACTGGGTAAATTGATCTTCATTAAGTGCTTTATTGTCCCGAATTGGCGCAAAAGTAATCGATTCGGTGTCCCTGAACAGCGCAATACTTAAGGTCTGGGCCTGTTTATCAACCACATCAATGGCTGTGTTATAAAGCTGATTGTAATGACGTTCGATAGAACTCTTTTTTTGCTGATAACTGGGACTTTCAAAGGCGGCAGGAAAAGTCGCCAGCAAATTGTCTATGAGTTTTTCAATATCTTTGCCAAGTGTCTGGCCATGCTCGGCAGGCAATTCCAGTGCTACCGGTTCTCTGGAGTTTTCAAAATTATCGACATAAGCATAGGAAGGTGGCGCGGGCAGCATTTTTGCCTGAGCATCCAGATGTTGGGTAATCATCGATAAACGTCCCAAACCCGGATCGCCCATCACAAAAATATTGTATCCGGGAATCTGCATCTCAACGCCAAATTCAAGCGCCGATTGGGCTCTGGACTGCCCCAGGATAGTTTCAGGTAATTTAGGTACGGTTGGGAACTCAAAGCCAGCCAAATCGACATTTAGTTTCAGTGATTCAAGGGGAAGCTTTAAAGTATTAGACATGGATGATAGACATTCTCAAAGTGCAAAAAAGGCAATGATTCTATCATTTTTTATTGCAATGACGCTAAAACAACTGGAGGCTATCAGAGAATAGTCATAGTGGCCTGTAGAAAATAGCTTAAGCAAATTTTTCTTGTCACTCTTGAAATAAATAATATTGATCAATTAAAACCAATTTATTTATAGCGAATTATTTAGCCACCAAACAACTGATGATCGATTAAGTCACATAAACAATTCGTAATCATAATGTGAACTTCTTGAATATGAATACTCGAATTTGATGGAACGCGAATTTCAATTTCATTATCATAAAGCAACGGTGCAATCATGCCGCCATTATTGCCGGTCAGCGCAATAACTGGAATATCTTTATCATGAGCCGTGGCAATCGCTTTGGCGATATTGCTTGAATTATTGCCATCGGTGTAAGCAACCAATATATCACCGCCCTGCCCTAAAGCCCTGACCTGTTTGGCGAATACATCGTCAAAATGATAGTCATTGGCTATAGCTGTAATCGTGGTTGTGTCAGTGGTTAAAGCAATTGCGGGCAAGGAAGGACGGTCACGCTCGTGTTGATTAAGCATAGCCGAGGAAAGTAATTGAGCAACAGCTGCTGAACGCCCATTGCCACAAGTGATAATTTTTTTATCATTAAGCAGCGTTGCAACCAAACGTTGAGAGGCGAATTCTATGAGTTCGCCGAGATTGGTCAGCGTATCGTGCTGGACTTGGCTGCTGTTTTCGAAGTGATTAATTATGCGGTTTTGTAAGCTCATGGTGAACGATTATAAAGGCTAACGGCTCAGCCTGCGACAATTACCTTCTAGCTGTCGAGAGATTAGCCACTGAGGACAGATAACACTGTAGATACTAAAAGGCATTTTTTATCCAGTCAATGGCGCCATTGCCCGACATTGCAACGACATCAAAACGGATAGGACGATCAATCTTTTGGGCAGAAAGATAAATATGGGTTGCCGCAATAATCCGGGCTTGCTTGCTTCGGGTAACGCTTTCGGCAGCACTACCGTATTTATCGGTTTTACGGAAACGAACCTCAATAATCACCAAGGTTTGTTGATCGGTCATTATCAAATCAAGCTCGCCCTGTTTGCAGCGAAAATTACGGCAGACTGGTTTCAGTCCGTTTTTAATCAGAAAATTATGGGCTTGTTCCTCAGCTGTTTCGCCTCGAATCAAATGCGCCGCTTTTGCCTTAAGCTCAGTAAACAGCATGATTCTGAAAGCTTGCTTTTTCAGGAGATGGGGCGGTTCTTTGGTACTCATCGCCAACTTCCGGCTGCCCACCCTTGAAGGTGGCGCAAGTCAGTCTGCGCTGAATACGCTGATCAGCCGTTAATGACAGAATGCCGGTAGCCCCAGGATAAGGGCTTAGTTCCAGATTTTCGATTTGTGTAGCCAGATTGTAAGCATCAATACCCATGGCAATCAGACGTAAGTAAGAACTGGGAAACTGTTTCCAGATGTCTTTAAGCGCATCCATGCCCATATCCCCCTGATTGGCCTGATTGAATAACCAGGGAATATCGCAAAACGTTATTTTATTAAGATCTGCATCAAGTAAGGTGCTGACTTGTCCCGAGTAAACATTAGGCATCGCATAGACCGGAAGATCGCCAGCCTTATAATACTGTAACTGAGGATTGATAGAACGCGCTTCTGCGCTGTAGGCACTCAAGAAAATGGCATCGATGTCCTGCCGTCTTCTGGGTGTGTATTTTACGCCGGGCAAAAGTGTCTGAATCTTGCGATAGCGTTGTTCACTTTCATCCAGATTAAGCAGTTTTTGAATCGCTAATGAAAAATCAGTTTCTTTGGGATTATAGGTTTGCGTTTCAAGAATGGATCCGCTTTGATTTTGCCAGTCTTCTGTTAAATAAGTGGAGATACGTTTACCCGGCGCATTATCAGGCATGATCATTAATACTTTTTTATGGCCATCTGTCGACGCTTTATGTGTGAGTTGTTCCGTGTCATCAATCGGGCTGAGGCTAAATTGATAAAGCTGAGTTTTTTGCAAGCCGGGAATATGATTTAACGCCAGCACAGGAACGTTAAAAGTAACCGTCTCGGCCAGACTCTGAATTTGTTCTTTCGCCAGCGGACCAATGATTAATTGGGCGCCTTCGGCGATGGCTTTATTATATAAAGTTTGTGGTGTTGACTGCTCACTGTCATAAAACTTAAAAGTAAGTTTGGCTCTGTTATCGGCATGATTGGATGCGGCAAGAAAGCCGGCACGTATGGCCTTGCCCGCTTGGGCAAAAGAGCCCGATTCAGGCAATAACAGTGCAACCGCCTTGGCTTTTATTGGTAAAATTCCAGAGGTGCCCTGGGTGCGCTCTAAAAAACTCAAGTCGGCGGGATGTGTCGGATAAGTTGCACGCCAATGGTCAATTTGATTATTAAAATCAGGCTGATTTATCTTCTTTAAAAGGCCTGCCAAAGTCATCCAGCCGGCTAAAATCCCGGTTGAACTGGTTTGTAACGCGGAATCAGGCAGCAGGTTTAATGCTTCAAGAATGGCCGCCTGATTTTTTTCAAGTTCATCGGGGAATTTTAGTAACGGATGTAACTCAATTCTGGATTTGGCGCTGGCTAATAGATTTCCTGTCAGGGAATAAGCAAAACCCTGTGATTGAAAATATTTAATCCGGTTTTCCGTATTAAATTGTTGCGGTTGCAGGAGTCCCAGACTGTCAATGGCCTGCTCAGCCTCGCCAAAGCTAAGCAGAATCTGCGCATAAAGCAGACTCAGTTGTGCGCGTTGATCAGCAGGAAGCATGGCTGTATTGATAGCGTCGGCATTTTGCTTTGCGGCCGTGCCATCACCAGATTCAATTAAGCTATCGACGACTTGTAATTGCTGTTGATTTTGTTCATAGCTCTTGCACATTTCAATGCTGCCAAGGCAATGTTGTGTTTGTGGTGTTTCAGAAAGACCCAAAGACTCTACTGTAAGCGGATGCTGGTATACTTCAACAATATGTTCCGGTTGCTCGTTTTTTATGAACGGCTTTGTCACCAAGGTTTCTTGCTTTGGCTCAGCGTTTTGCTGCGCAGGCATTGACTGGTTTTCAGTTTTTTTGACAGCTTTGCTTGTACAGCCTGAAAAAAGCCATAAACTGGCAAGCAGAGTGCAAAATAATAACGGCTTATCGTTGGAACGCATCTTCAATTAGGAATTTTCAAGTGAGTGTATCGAATGTCAAGTGAATGCGGCAAATTATACGTTGTTGCTACGCCGATAGGTAATTTAGCAGATATAAGTTACAGGGCGATTGAAATATTAAAGCAGGTTGATTTGATTGCCGCAGAAGATACCCGGCATGTGATAATGTTGCTACAACATTATGGCATCAACAATAAACTAATTTCATTACATCAACACAATGAAGACAGGGCTTCAGTCGGTTTACTGGAAAAACTGCGTGAGGGCTTGTCTATCGCCCTGGTTTCTGACGCGGGAACGCCTTTGTTAAGTGATCCGGGCATGCCACTGGTTAAAATGGTAAAAGACGCCGGGCTTGATGTGGTTCCCGTGCCAGGCGCCTGCGCCTTAATTGCGGCCTTGTCTGCCGCAGGATTGCCAGTAACGCAGTTTGCTTTTGAAGGCTTTTCACCGAGAACCTCATCGGCGCGAAAAACGTTTTTTAGTGAACGCTTAATGTGCCCGACAACCTGGGTATTTTATGAATCCAGCCATCGAATTATGGCCTCATTGCAGGATATGGCTGAAATATTACCGCTGGATCGGCAGATCGTTATCGCCAGAGAACTTACCAAGTTGCACGAAACTATTGTAAAAACCAGCTTGGGTGAGATGCTGAAGCGGGTTGAAGAAGATTCCAATATGAGAAAAGGTGAGTTTGTAGTGATTGTTGATGGCGCGACCATCGATAAAAAAGAACAAATTATTACGCCCGACCAGGAAAAAATATTGAGTGTCTTATTAAGTGAATGTTCCATTAAAACAGCGGTAGCCATGGCTGTAGAAATCACAGGTGTAAGGAAGAAGTTGTTGTATCAGGCGGCCTTGGATATGACCAAGGAAACCTCGCATTCCTATTAAAAATTATCAGCAGGGCTTCTCTGGTCTGAATTTTGCTAATTAAAAGCCATACGACATATCGTTCTATCGCGAAGCTGTGATATACTATGCAATGAAAAAGTCGGCTGAGCAGTCGCTGTTTTATCGCAAGATAAGATGGAGGAAAGTCCGGGCTCCACTGGGCAGGGTGCCAGGTAACGCCTGGGAGGCGTGAGCCTACGGAAAGTGCCGCAGAAAATATACCGCCTGTCACTTTTAGTGACCGGTAAGGGTGAAAAGGTGCGGTAAGAGCGCACCGCGCAACTGGTAACAGGAGTGGCATGGTAAACC
>CANNLO010000097.1 GCA_947505055.1 Methylococcaceae bacterium
ATCAGTTTTCTTTCGGCTAATTCTGTCAGTAAAATTTCTTGTTGCTTGTAGCGTAAATATTTTTCATTTCTAAGTAGCGTAAAAAATTTAACGGCCATTAAAAACTCGACCGAACTAAAGTTTTTATTTATGTAGTAAACCATTTTTTTACTAGTTAGAAGGGGTTCTTCTTCTGTTGAAAAGGGATCACTTTGTAAAACGATGACTGGAATAAATATATCGCCTTCCTCATCTGAAAAAGACTCACATAAAACATTAACCTGGCACTCAGGTAAATCTTCATTAATAATAATCAGGCTTATTGCTTCCGGATTTTCGTAATACAACCGGGTGATTTTATAAATTTCAGAGCCATTAACAGCGAACTTGAAATTGTAAAATCCATTATTTTGCAATTCATCAGTTAGCCTTGCTACTACAGACTCATTGGTCTCTGCAATAACAATAATTTCTTGTTTACGTGAATCCAAAGCCACAGTAATCTCCAAACAGTATTTTCAGGTTTATTATTCGATTAGCATAAAGCTGCTAGAAACCATCGGTTAAAAACTATCGGCACGAACATAATTTCAGAGACCCTATTTATATTTTTATTGCTTCCAACACCCAAACTGTCTAAATTATCCATACTACTTATAATATTTTCATTAATATTGTTTCAAATTAGAGTTTGCTTTAAAAGCACTAACTTGATTTTAGACTACATTGATATGATTATAGACAATAATAATTAAATTTTTTATGTTACCGCCAACTTTTTCTAATTTAATAATTTCAGATTTATTTAAGGGAGATCTTCAACTAACCTCCCCACCCAGTATCTATTTTGAATTGCAGAAAACAATTGAAAATCCAGATAAATCGATTTCGGATGTTGGTTTTATCATTGAACAAGACCAAGCGTTATCAATAAGAATACTAAAAATTGTTAACAGTGCCTTTTTCGGACTTCCTCAGTCTATCGCCTCAATTAAACGAGCTATTAGCATTATTGGCTTTCAGTCATTACAGCACCTGGTATTGGCTACGGTTGTTATCGATAAGTTTTCTTCGATGCCAGGCGGACTGCCTTCTATTCATGATTTTTGGGCCAGAAGTCTTCGCTGCGCGCTTATCAGTAAAGAGCTCTGCCTATACCGAAACAGTAAATATGATTTTGATGAGATTTTCATTTGCGGTTTATTACACGATATTGGGCAACTGGTTTTTTATCGAAGAATTCCGGAGTTGGCTCGTCAGATTGGATTATTAGTTGAAGCAAGTAGCTTGGATGAGGTTGATACAGAAAACAATATATTGGGGTTTAATCATTATCAGGCGGGAACTGAATTGGCAAAATTATGGAAACTGCCGGAAATAATAATTGCAACTATCAGTCAACATAATAATCCTGATCATACCAGTCAATTTGCGGGAGCCGTATCAATCATAGCAACCGCTAATTATCTGTGTAAAATGGATCTCGACAACCCTTATAGCAACAGCATTTGCAACGATATAGCTCAGAATGTTTTGACTGGCATTGTTGAAGAAGCCGACAATCAATTTAAAGAAGTATTTAGCCTGTTTTATCCGGGTTGATAAGTTCGCTCAGACTTTGAATCCATTGGTTCAAATTGTCTTAGCGAACGAATCAAATTTAGTAGCTCTTTATCTAACTGGTTTTCTTGCTAGTCAGATTTGAATTTACCACTGGGACTCGCCAGTTTCAGGATCGTACATTTCGTGAGAAATTGTATGTCTGTTTGCGATTAGTTCTTTAATGCTGAGCGATAAGGTCATGGCGCGAGAGATTGCTAATTTCATCGCTTCATAATTGGTGCGATATAAATGCTTTCTATCGTTTGTAGCCCATTCAGGCAACTGGGTCTTGGAGTCGGTCTGTGGACGCGAGACATGAATCGAGCATACCGAATGGGACGAGGTATTCAAGCCGGTCATGTCTGGGTTAACTGTTATTACCATTATCCGGCTCATGCGGCCTTTGGCGGTTACAAAAAATCAGGCATAGGCCGCGCAACTATAAGATGATGTTGGACCATTATCAGCAAAGCAAAAATATGCTGGTTAGCTACGACATTAATCCTTTGGGATTTTTCTAAAACTTTTTGCCGTTTAATTTTGTCGAAACTAAAGCCAAGCACAAGGGACAAGAACCCGAAGTGCTTGGCATGTTTGTTATTTGTTCAAATTTCCCGCATGTAAACCGCATTCTTTTTTTGCACCCGACTCCCACCACCATCGTCCAACTCTTTCATGCTGATTAGGTAATACAGGGCGGGTGCATGGTTCGCAGCCTATGCTAATAAAGCCTTTTTCGTGTAAGTCGTTATAAGGTACCTGATAGGCTTCAATATAATCCCAGACTTGTGCCGAACTCCAGTTTAATAAGGGATTAAATTTAATCAGTTGATGATTGTCGGTGGAAAAAGCGGTATCGATCTGTATTTCTGGAACAGCTTGCCGAGTATCCTGACTTTGGTCTTTACGTTGACCGGTAATCCATGCGTCAACATGAGCCAGTTTGCGCTTTAAAGGTTCAACTTTACGGATGCCGCAACATTCCTGATGACCGTCTTCATAAAAACTGAACAGACCTTTGTTTTTAACAAAACCATCCAGTAAATCCCTGTCCGGGGTCAACAGTTCAATGTCGATTTGATAATGCTTACGGACTGTTTCGATAAATTGGTAAGTTTCAGGATGCAGACGTCCGGTATCCAGAGAAAAAACCTGAATGTCTTTTCTAATCGCCAACGCCATGTCTATCAATACCACGTCTTCTGCACCACTAAAAGAAATGGCAATATTATCGAAAAGCTCCAGGGCTTTTTTTAGTATGACGCGCGGATTGTTGCCATCCAGTTCGGTTTGTAATTGTTCTATATTGACTGTCATTGTGAGATGCTATCCTGGTTACTGCGTTTAGGGCTTTATACTTGCAAAAAATATTGCTTCAAATAATCTTCGAAAGGAATTTGTTGATCGCTCTCAATTTCTTGCTGTTTGACATGAGACTCTGCGGCCATTTCCATAAATTGTTGTTCTTGACACTGATCCAGCGGCTTGTCTTTAAAATACTGAGCATGATTGGCTGATGTATTTAAAGCAAAACGGGCAAAGGGTTGCTTAAGTTGCGCCATCTGTTCCAGCATCTGAGCCGATGCGGTTAAATCGGGTTTATCAATTAACTGGCCTTGCTTTGTCAACGCAGAACTGTAGGGTTTATCGGCATTATCGAGATCCAAAACGGCACACACGGCTTCCATTGATTCAAGGATTTCTCCCGCCCAATCACGTAAAAGAATTTTTTGATTGTCTTGGGTAAGTTCCAGTCCGGGTTTTCTGCCTAGATGAGCAACAGCCAGTTGATTGGCGTTGTTAATTTGATGTTCCATATCGGATGTTTGCGGACTGTCTTGCAATAAACAAGTCAGCAATAATGCCTCTATGAAGCGGGCTTTATGATCATCTATCCCAATTGGATTAAATATATCCAGATCCAGGGAACGCATTTCTACATAGCGAACACCACGACGCTTAAGTGCTAAAGTCGGTTTTTCTCTGGGATCAGTAATTTGCTTGGGGCGGATCGTGCTGTAAAACTCGTTTTCAATCTGTAAAATATTACTGTTCAGCTGCTGATAATCGCCATCCACCTGAATACCAATTTTTTCGTATTCAGGATAGGGCGTGTTAATGGCGGTGCTCAAGCTATCTACATAGCCTTCAATCGAATTGTAATCAATTCTTAGATTTGCCTGATTTTCACTTTTGTAACCTATATCGCTCATCCGTAAGGAAGTTGCATAAGGATGGTAAAGTGTCCCGTCATCGAATTCATCAAATTGCGCCATCAAGGCTGGGCGACTGTTAAAAAAGTTTTTGCAAATCGCTGGTGAGGCGCCAAATAAATACAGTATCAACCAACCCATGCGTTGAAAGTTTCTGATCAGGCCGAAATAGGCTGCATCGGTAAACTGTTCAAGTGTCAGTGAGCTATGCTGTTGCTTATGTAAAACGGGCCATAAGACCTCAGGCACCGAATAATTAAAATGGATGCCGGCAATGGACTGCATCGTTCTACCATAACGATGCCACAATCCATGTCGGTAAACATGTTTCATTTTACCGACATTAGACGATCCATATTCGGCAATCGGTATGCTTAGATCGCCATTAATGCCACAAGGCATGCTGGCACTCAGTAAAATTTCGTTATCCAGATTTTTATAAACAAACTGATGAATATTGTGCAGGTAGTTTAACGAATCTTTTACGTCGGAAAACGGTGGGGTAATTAATTCAATTAGCGCTTCAGAATAATCCGTAGTGATATAAGGATGCGTTAAAGCAGCACCTAGTGCTTTGGGGTGGGGTGCTTGGGAGATAAGGCCCTCTTTGGAAATGCGCAAACTTTCCTTTTCTATTCCTTTGAGCCCCCCGCAAAGCAGATGCTGTTGGCCGTTTGCATTTAGTTGATCCAAGCGTGTTAAAAGCGCATTATTCACATTAGTCATAAAATGAAGGAATTCCCTGTTGTTCTGTTATTTTAACCATTATAAAGAGTTTAACGGATTGAAGAAATAAGCTTCCAATTTAAAACCAGACCATCACCTTTATTAGAAAACAAACTAACTCCAGAACATCTATAATCATCAATTTATCTTCAAGGATAATAGTTATGTTTGAATCGGCAGAACTTGATCACAAAATAGACAAAGCTACTTACGATGAAGAAGTACCCAAATTACGTGAGGCACTACTGGAAGCGCAGATGGATTTGGCAAAACAGAGCAAATTTCCGGTTATTATCCTTATTGGTGGCTTGGATGGTGCTGGAAGAGGAGAAACTGTCAATTTGCTGAATGGATGGATGGATCCGCGTTTCATCCAGACGCATGGTATGGGTGAGCCTTCTGATGAAGAACTGGATCGCCCCATGATGTGGCGATTCTGGCGCGAACTGCCACCCAAAGGCAAGATTGGTGTGTTTCTTGGTTCCTGGTATACCTGGCCGATACTGAATCGGGTGGCAGGGCGCACTGAAGACGGTGATCTTGATCAAAGTATGGAACGCGCCAAACGTTTGGAAAAAATGCTCACTGATGAAGGTGCGCTCATCATAAAATTTTGGATGCATTTATCAAAGAAAAAACAGGAAAAGTGTCTGCAACTGCTTGAGGAAAATCCCAAAACACGCTGGAGAGTTACCCATCGTGACTGGAAACACTTCAAGAAATACGACAAGTTTCGAGTCGTGCATGAAAGGGTAATCCGTCACACCAGTACCGCTGAGGCACCGTGGACCATCGTTGAAGGCTATGATCCGCATTATCGCAGCTTGACTGTGGGCAAAGTGATTCTGGAAGCGATCCGCAATCGCCTTGATGATACCGAGATCAAAACAGCCGAAGTTCAGGCGCCGCCATTACCATCTATAGATCATCTGAATATTTTAAAAAACTTGGATTTGACTCAATCGATCGAAAAAAAACAATTTAAGAGTGAACTGGAAAAATATCAGGGCAAGCTGGCGTTGTTGACCCGCGAAGCCAAGTTTAAAGAACTAACTGTCATTGCCGTATTCGAAGGTAATGACGCTGCGGGTAAAGGTAGTTCAATTCGCCGTATAACCAGTGCGCTGGATGCCCGCCGCTACAACATTATCCCTGTTGCCACACCCACCGAAGAAGAACGTGCCCAACCTTATCTGTGGCGTTTTTGGCGACATATTCCCCGGCGCGGACGAGTGACCATTTTTGATCGCTCCTGGTATGGCCGGGTATTGGTTGAACGGGTTGAAGGTTTCTGTTCTAAAGCAGACTGGATGCGTGCTTATAACGAGATCAATGATTTTGAAGTGCAACTGGTCCGACATAAAATTGTAGTAATCAAGTTCTGGCTCGCCATCAGCAAGGAAGAGCAACTGGTCCGCTTTAACGAGCGGGAAAAAATCAGTTTTAAACGGTTCAAGATTACCGATGAAGACTGGCGAAACCGTGAAAAATGGGAAGACTATGAACAAGCGGTTTGCGATATGGTTGACCGAACCAGCACTGATTGTGCGCCTTGGACATTGGTGGAAGCCAATGACAAGAACTTTGCCCGTATCAAGATTTTAAAGACCTTATGCCGAGAAATTGAAGCGGCTATGGAAAAATAGATTTAAGTAAAGTACCTCTAACTTTCTAAGCTCCAGTTCAGCGTATTTAAAGAGCTTACTTAATTATCTTTAAAATTTCACTTGGGATTGATGTTGATTTGACAGTTATTTCAAAATATTTCGTGCCGCTGGTTAATTTCGTGGACAATAAGCACTATAAAACAGTAATAAAGAGACTCCATTGACAGACACGAAACATTTTTTTAGTAGTGAAGGTGGCTTGGCCGAGGTGATACCGGGTTATCAGCCCAGGGCAGCCCAACTTGAAATGGCAGAGGCTATTGCCCGTGCCATCGACACCAATCAAAATTTAATTGCCGAAGCAGGCACGGGAACCGGCAAGACTTTTGCGTATTTGGTGCCGGCAATTTTATCCGGCAAAAAAGTCATTATTTCGACCGGCACCAAAAATTTGCAGGATCAGTTGTTTAACAAAGATTTACCAGTAATTCGCAAAGCGATTAAAACACCGTTTATTGCCGCATTGTTAAAAGGTCGCAGTAATTATTTGTGTACTTATCGTTTGCAAAACGCTGTAACGTCAACTTTTGGTTTTAGCAAGGAAGATGCGGTTGCGCTGGCAAAAATAAAATCCTGGTCAAAGCGCACCAAATCCGGTGATACCTCAGAAATGTCGGAGGTTAACGAAGCTGATCCTGTCTGGTATCAGGCGACCTCGTCCCTGGATAATTGTCTGGGGCAGGATTGTCCTGATTATGCCGAGTGTTTTTTGGTTAAAGCCCGAAAAAAGGCGCAGGAATGCGAGATTTTGGTAGTCAATCATCATTTGTTATGCGCTGACTGGTCGATACGCGACAGTGGTTTTGGCGAGTTATTGCCCAACGCCGAAGTCGTTATTATCGACGAAGCCCATCAGCTGGCCGATACCGCGTCAAATTTTTTAGGCATTACTGTCAGCGCCAAGCAATTAAATGATTTGGCGAAAGATGCGTTGATGGAATATTTTAAAGACGCAACTGATCTGCCTGCTTTGCGCACTGCCTGTGAAGACTTGGAGCATGAGGTTAAAGATTTGCGGCTGGCGTTTGGTATCGAACTTAAACGCGGTGATTGGAAAGATATCGAAAACAGTCCGAAAATAACCGCCAATTTGATTGCGGTTAAAGAACAGTTACAGCGCCTTGCCGATCAACTGGAACTGGCTTCGGTTAAAACCAAAGGCTTGGATTCATGCTTTAAACGTGCTGATGAACTGTTACAACAGTTAAAGATTATTCTCGATGACAGCAGCGGTAAATGGATACGCTGGTACGAAACTTATAAAAACACCTTTACCCTGAGTCGAACACCGCTGGACATTGCTTCGGAGTTTCATTCATTTATGCAACAGCATCAGGCCGCGTGGATTTTTACCTCGGCGACCTTGAGTGTGGCCAACAAGTTTGACCATTTTGCCAATAACCTTGGGCTTGGTAATGCCGCTAGTGAAAGTTGGGGTAGTCCTTTCGATTATGCCCATCAATCCTTGTTTTATCATCCCAAAGGTTTGCCGCAGCCCAATGACCCCGAGTTTATTCCTGCTATTGTCGACTTTGCCTTGCCGGTGTTGCAGGCCAGCAAGGGTAGGGCATTCTTTTTGTTTACCAGTCATCGCGCACTGAAACAGGCGGCTGAATTGTTGGAGACAAAAATTGATTTTCCGTTGTTGATTCAGGGTAGTCGCCCCAAGGCCTTATTATTGGATGAATTTAAAGCTGCAGGTAACGCGGTGTTATTGGGTACCTCTAGTTTTTGGGAAGGTGTGGATGTTCGCGGCGAGGCATTATCTTGCGTTATCATCGACAAACTGCCTTTTGCATCGCCGGGTGATCCGGTGTTGAAAGCGCGTCTTGATGCCATGACTAAACAGGGCCGGAACTCGTTTTTTGAATATCAGTTGCCCACCGCAGTTATCGCTTTAAGACAAGGAATTGGCCGATTAATTCGAGATGTTACAGATCGGGGTGTGTTGATGATTTGCGATCCACGCTTGTTAAAAAAATCGTACGGCCAGATATTTTTAGACAGTGTGCCGGCGATGAAGCGTACCCGTGATATAGAAGACGTGCGGCTGTTTTTTAAAGATGAATCGTTAGATAAAGAGATCGAATAATGAAGTTATTGGCAGTAGAAACCTCAACCGAAGCCTGCTCGGCAGCTTTGATCATTGATGGTGAGGTTGCAGAGCGTTTTGAATTGGCCCCCAAAGAACATACCAAACTGATCTTGCCGATGATCGATTCCTTAATGGCTGAAGCGGGCTTAAGCCCTCAGCAGCTTGATGGGTTGGCATTTAGTCGTGGCCCTGGTTCGTTTACCGGCGTTCGCATTGCTACCGGCGTAATTCAGGGCATTGCCCTGGGTGCCGACTTGCCGGTAGTTTCCGTGTCAACCCTTGCTGCGCTGGCTCAGGATTTTTTCGAAAACAACGCTCAAGACGCTGCCTTTGTGGCAATGGATGCGAGGATGGAAGAGATTTTTTGGGGTGTTTATCGTTGTGATAGTGCAGGATACGCTGAACTGATGGGTAACGAAGCCGTTACCCCGGCTGATTTGGTCGATTTCCCAGAGTTGCTGGGGGTCGGTATTGGTTCGGGCTGGGGTGTTTATTCTCAGGAATTAATGAGCCGTCTGGTTAATCGTGTTAGTCGCTATGAGGCAGAAAGATTGCCCAGAGCCAAGGCCATTGCCAAGTTGGGCGCACGAGGTTTTGAACTGGGTTTGGCCGTCCCGGTTGAGCAGGCCATGCCGGTTTATTTGAGGGATAAAGTAGCCAGGAAAGAATCTGAGCGTTAAGTTTTTAGTTCAATAACAGAATCTGGCTATGGATTTTGTTATTGAACTAAAACAATTCAGTTTGCTGATGCCAAGTTAACAAGGCTTTCAGCCATCACTTGATTTCTGCCGCTTTTTTTAGCTAGATACATTGTCTTATCTACCCGTTCCACCAGGGTTTCAATCGAATCGTTTGGTTGAAAACTCGAGACACCAATTGAAACGGTTACAATTCCAATCGATTCTTTACTGTCCTTTCGTTTTAAAGGATGTTTGGCTAAAGCACCCCTTATTTTTTCTGCAATTTCCATCGCTTCATTAAATGGTGTGTCTGGCATGATAATGGCCATTTCTACTCCACCATAGCGGGCGTCATAATGGTGTTCGATAATATTTTGTTTCATTAAATTAGCGGTATATCGGAGCACGTTATCACCAACTTGATGGCCAAATGTATCATTGACTTTCTTGAAATGATCAAGGTCTCTCAAGCATTCGCCGCAAACTGGATCTTCATTCCGGTCGAGAATTAACCAAATATGCGATTCAGTGGCTTGAAAGGCAGACTTAGTAAATTAGGAAGCTATTCTGAGAATAGAAAACCTGTTTAGAAAATTCATTTCGGCCAGATTTCATGTTCATAACTTTTAATAGCATTACTATTCGTCTCAAATGAACAAAAAAAATCTGACTCAAAATGACTTTTCCTCGCTACGGGTTCTATTCTTGGATACTCTTCTAGAGTTATGTCGAGCAGGTAGCTCGATTAGGCTACTGCTTTGGGTTTGCCTTCAGGAAACTGCATGCTCATGCAATGCAGGCTGCCGTATTGGTAAACCAAGGGCCGACATGGGATGCCGAGAATCTTGCGGTCAGGAAAACAACCGACTAGCCGTGCCATAGCAATCGCATCCATCGGGTCGCCGTAAGTTGGCACCAATATGGCGTGATTGGTAATTAAAAAGTTGGCATAATTGGCTGGTAATTGTTGGCCGTCTTCATCATAAATTGCTTGCGGTAGCGGTAACGGAACCAAGTGATAGACGTCGCCATCATCAGTTCTAAAATCCTGTAATTGCGTTTCCATGAATTTCAAACTGTTGTAATGCACGTCTTCCGGATCATCACAGCTGGTATAGGCAATGGTGTTCGCCGAGCAAAACCGGGCCAACGAATCTATGTGGGCATCGGTATCATCACCAGTCAGATTTTCCTGATCCAGCCAGAATAAGCGTTTTGCACCTAGACGTTGTAATAATTCCTGTTCTATATCCTGTTGGCTGAGGCCGTTATTTCGGTTAGGGTTTAACAGGCATTGTTTGGTAGTCAGAATGGTGCTGATGCCATCCGTCTCGACGCTTCCGCCTTCCAGGATAAAATCAATATCCGTGTAACTGGAACCTTTAAAGGGTTTTGAATTTAACAGTTTGTGGTTCAGGTCATTGTCGTGTTGATGTGTATATTTATCGCCCCAGCCATTGAAAAGAAAATTCATGTGTATGATGGCGTTGTTTTTTTCTACGCTGAGAAAAACGGTATCCCTGACCCAGATGTCGTTAACGGCAGCATGGATAAAATCGATATTGTCGTTGTTACTGATTAGAGATTGGATGTGTTGCTGATGGCTGTCGTCTCTGCACACAATATGCAGTTTTTGGAACTGGCTGATGGTGTCGCTAATGACACTGTAGGTTTGTTCTACGTCATCAAGATTTATAAAGTCGCCGGTTTTATGTGGCCATGCGATGAGTATGGCTGCTTGTTTTTCCCATTCTGCTGGAAATCTGTTCATAATTTTTTTTTCCCTGTAGTTGTGAGCTCCGGCTGTGTGCCGAAATCTGAGTGGAGCAACAATGCTTGCAAGCGTCCAGTCTTCCTCTTTCCCGTGAGGATTTTTTAAATTAAAGTGGTTTCCTCTTTTTCAAAAGGCGAGGTTGGCGCTTAGCATTTCTTTAGCATGTGCCAGCGTATTGGCGGTTATATTGACGCCGCCCAGCATTCTGGCCACTTCCTCGATTCGTTCTTCGGTCTCCAGTAACCTTACATTGGAGGAAGTTATATCGGTTTGATTGTTCTTTTCAACATAAAGGTGGTGATGCGCTTGTGCAGCGACTTGTGGAAGGTGAGTGACGCACATGACTTGCCGGTTATGGCTTAAGCTGCGCAGTTTTTGTCCGACGATTTCGGCAATGCCTCCGCCTATGCCTGAGTCTACCTCATCAAAAATCATGGTCGGGGTGGATTTATCACTGGATGTGGTAACTTGAATTGCCAGGCTGATACGCGATAATTCGCCGCCTGAAGCTACTTTAGCCAGAGGTTTTGCAGGCAGGCCGGGATTGGCACTGACCAGGAATTCGATTTTATCTTTGCCATTAAGTTTGGGTGTCTCGCTCTCCAGTGCGGAAATATCGACCAGAAATTCACCTTGCGGCATACCCAGTTCCTTAATCATGTCAGAAATCTTTTGTTGCAGCTTTTTGCCGACTTGCAGACGCTGTTCAGATAATTGTGCAGCGAGTTGGTGATATTGGGCAAGTAATTGTTCGACGTTGATGGTTAGCTCTTCAATGCGTTCACTGCTGTGGGCCAAGCCATCAAGTTCGTGTTCAAGTTTGCCGACTAATTCGGGTAATTGGTCTGGGGTAACGTGATGTTTGCGGCTCAGGTTTTGAATGATGCCAATCTGATTTTCCAGGGTTTCCAGGCGCTGCGGGTCAGCTTCTTGAGATTCAAGAAAGCGGCGCAATTGCAGTGCTGCTTCTTCAAGCTGGATCTGTGATTCAGTGAGCAGAGTGCAGATTTCGTTTAATTCCGGCGCGAATTGGGCAATGTGGCTTAGTTCGCCGAGACAATGGTTAAGCATTTGATTGATCGATTGTTGGTCGTTTTCATACAGTAGATCTACCTGGGCTTGACCTGTACTTATGATTTGTCCGAGGTTGGCTAGTTTGGCGTGTTCTTCAGAAAGTTCTGCATAGTCGAAGTTGGCCAAATCCAGTTGCTGCAATTCTTCCAACTGATAATGCAGTAATTCTTCGCGTTCGGTTTGATCAACGCTTGATTTAATTAGGTGTGCCAGTTCTTTGCTGGTTTGATGCCATTGCCGGTAACTGGTGTTGACACTGTCTAGCAAAGGTTGGTTTTTTGCGTAGGCATCCAGCAGGCGGCGTTGCTCGTCATTGTTAAGTAGCGTTAAATGAGCATGTTGCCCGTGAATCTCGACCAATTTTTCACTGAGTTCCTGCAAAGCCTGCAAAGTAACCGGGCGGTTGTTGATATAGGCTTTGGACCGACCATCATGATTAACCAGGCGACGGATCAGGCATTGTTGTTCGGCATCCAGTTCGTGTTCTTTAAGCCATTGTAGCGCTAATGGGGCATCAGCCAAATCAAACTCAAGATTAATCTCGGCCCGTTTGCAATTGGGTCGTACATAGCCGGAATCGGCTCGGTCGCCTAAAGCAAGTCCCAAGGCCGTTAATAAAATAGATTTGCCGGCTCCGGTTTCTCCGGTCAGTACCGACATGCCTTTTTCCAGATCGAGATCCAGCGTTTTAACGACAGCAAGGTCGAGAATATTAAGATTTAATAGCATGAGGATCGTTGTGGTAACCACTACTCCAGTTTAGTTTATTCCTGAGGATATAATAAAAATCATGGCCTTCAGGGTGTAAAATTCTAATCGGTTTGGGGTCTTTTTTAATCAAAATCTTGTCGCTGATCAATACTTCAGGGATTTCGATATGATCGCAAGTCACCAGTGCGTTGATTTGCTTGGTTTGGCAAAAGCTTATTTCAATTTCGGCCGAATCGTCAATCACTATAGGCCGATTTGATAAAGTATGTGGATTTAATGGTACTAAAACCAGCGCATTTAACGAAGGATGCAGTATGGGGCCACCCGCTGAAAGTGAATAGGCAGTAGAGCCGGTCGGTGTAGAGATTATGAGGCCGTCAGAGCGTTGCGAGTTTAAAAACACATTATCTATTTTGGTGATAATTTCTATCATGCTTGGTGTTACCCAACGGTGAATAACAACTTCATTGACCGCCGTTTCTTCGTGGATGATGTGGCCATCCCGAATGATTTTGGTGCGCAATAAATGCCGTTTTTCTTCCTTAAACTGTCCTTGAAGAATCTGTTGGAGCTTGTCAATGAGTTGGTCGGGTGAAATATCCACCAAAAAACCCAGTCGCCCCAGATTGATACCTATCAACGGGATGTCGTATTCTAGGATGGCGCGGGCGGCAGCCAAAAAGGTACCGTCTCCGCCAACGGCAATAACCAGATCACATTGCTGTCCCAAGGTGTTGATTGGGCATGATTTAACTAATGGATTGTCAATGAAATGGGCGCTATCTTTAGCCACCATCACCGTATAATGATGTTGTTTAAGAAAGGTATACAAGACAGCAAGGGTCGTGGCGATACTGGGATCGCTGGGTTTTCCGATTATGCCTATAGTCTTGAAAGGAGTCTGC
>CANNLO010000098.1 GCA_947505055.1 Methylococcaceae bacterium
AAAACCTTATTCCATCATTATTTTAATAACACGCCTTATGGCTTATTACTGGAAATAAGAATGCGCAAGGCTTATCAATTATTGGCATCAAATCGATATCATGTGAGTGTTGTCGCTGATATTGTCGGCTACAATCACTCTAGTAATTTTAGTGCCGCTTTTATAAAATATTTTGGACTTGCACCTAAGCAAGTATCTAAAAGAACCAATCATTAGGCTGCTGAACTGACTCTTGGCGAGAAGTTAAGGTAGTTGCTCTGGCACTAACAAATACAGATTCCAACTCATCCGATCTTCTCCTAGCTTATCAATTGTTAATATTATTTTGTGGGACGTGCCAAAATTGCATAACACACGGGGGTTAAAATTAAACTGGCGGCCATGCCAATCAGTAAACCTGCCGACAGCGACAAGGTCATCGGGATCAGAAATTGTGCTTGCGGACTGGTTTCTAGTAATGTGGGCAAAAATCCGGCAAAGTTGGTTAAGAAGGCCAGGAATATGGCCCGAAAACGAGAGCTACAGGCAGCCATGATTAAACATTCAATCGGTTGATCATCATCACCGTGTTGCCGGATGTAATCCAATAGTACCAGACTGTCATTGACCACCACACCACTGGCGGCAATCATACCGACCAACGACTCCATCGACAGCGGCAAACCAAATACCCAATGCGCCAGCACTGCACCACACCAAGCAACCGGCGCTGCCAACAAAAAGATTAACGGTTTAGAGTATGACTTAAAGGGCACCGCAATCAGTGCATAAATCACCAGCAAAGCAAGCAGGGTGTTTTTGGCAAAAGCCGCCAACATGGCTTCTTGCTCCTGCCGTGCCTGACCGATTTTGATAGTTAAGCCGGGGAATGCATGTTGCAAGGCCGGTATCTGACTTTTTTCCAGCGTCTCATACAGCGCATTGGCATCGGTCATAGACGCATTAACACGAGCCTGTACTTTAAGCACCCGTTGTCGGTCTTCACGAACCAAGCGCGAATACCCTGGCGTTAATTGAATATCAGCCAAGTCACTTAATGGCGCTGTCGAACCATTCGGCAGGCGTATCGGTTGCTGTTTTAAGTTGTCCAGCGATTGTCGTTGTTGCAAGGGATAACGCACCATCACCTTAACTTCGCTACGACCGCGTAAAAATCGATGCACTTCATCCCCGTAATATCCATGATGAACCTGTTCGGCCAGTTGTTCCAAACGTAATCCCAATCGTTCGGCATTGGGCGTAAGGCTGAGTTTAAGTTCGGGTTTACCCAGTTCACTGGAATCCACCACATCGAACACACCCGGCAGGGCCTGTAGTTGTTGCTTGAGTTGTTCGGCAGCAGTCGGCAATAACTCGCTATCGCTAGCCCCTAATAACAACTCGATGTCATAGGGGACATCGCCTTCTTTGTAGATAAAGTCAACTTTGCCACGACCGATATCGCCGATGCGCTCACGCCAGTCGCGGATAAAGTCTTCCACTTTCAATCGTTGGCGACCCTCAGGCGAAAACTCCAGCCAGATACCCGCACCGTGTTCAAAGATCATGGTTTCCACTCCAACAATAACACTGTTATCAGGCGTAGCGTGACCGGATGGGTCTACACCATCCAGCTCGTCACGCAAACTGAACAAAGCCTGCTCAACCTTGCCGGCCAAGGCTTTGGCTTCGCTATATGGCGCACTTTGTGGCAACTGCATCGACACCCAAAAACTATCTTTGGTGACGTCGGGATTTATCGAGTGCCTTACTGTATCACTCCCGACCAATGCCCCACAAAACACCATTAACCCCAGAAACAGCGAAACGGTTAAATACTGCCAGGCCATCGCCGTTTCCAGAAACGGCCGATACACCTGTACAACAAATCTATCTAACTGGTCATTAATATGCTGTCTGATGCGCTGTAACCGACTGGGATGTTCAGTTGACTCTACATCGCTTACCAGATGCGAGGGCAAAATCAACAAGGCTTCGATCAGTGAAAACACCAGCGTTAAAATCATGACTAGGCAAATTGGCTTCATCATTTGGCCGCCCCAACCGGGCAAGAACAAACCGGGTAAAAATGCAACCAGTACGATTAATACCGACAAAATCACCGGTAACGCCACATCCTGCACACCTTGAATAGTGGCTTTTAGCGGCGACAAGCGGTTTTCGACTTGGCGACTATGCACGCTCTCACCAATAATAATGGCATCATCAACCAAGATGCCCATCGCCAGCAAGAAGCCAAACAGGGACAGCATGTTCAGCGATACATCCAATACAGGCATCAACCAGAACGCTCCTAGCACCGACGTAAAAATACCCACAGCCGCCCACAAGGCCACCCGCACCCGCAAGAACAGCGACAACACCAGACACACCAACAAGAACCCGCTTAAACCATCTTCCAGCAAGGTATCAATACGCTCATCATAGGCTTGCGAATCGTCCCACCAAGTGATTAGTCGCAAGCCCGGCGGTAATTGCTGACGGATACGATCCACCGTCGCTTTAACTTGACGCGCCACCGCCACGCTGTCCTGAGTGGTATGCACTTCCCAGCCCTGGGCTATTTCACCGTTGTGATGCCACTCGGATAAACGTTCTTCCAGACCGTCTTTGATCGTCGCGATTTGATCGAGCCGCACGCGATTACCATCCGGCAGGGTTTTAACGATCAAACTGCCTACCGCATCGGCATCTTTAGCCCGTTGATTAACCCGTAACAGTAATTCGCCATCGGGATTTTTGATCAAACCACCCGGCAAATCCACCGAGGCTTTGCGCACCGCTTGCGCGACTTCATCCAGCGTCATTTGGTATTGACGCAACTTGTCTGGGGTCACCTCAATCGCTAATTCATAGGCCATTTCACCGTAATTACGGGCCCTGCTGACCCCGGGAATGGCTGCCAGTTGTTGTTGAATCTGTTCACCAAAATTTTGCAGGGTAAAGGCATCGGTATTGCCGTGCAAGGCTACCCAGATCACTCCATCATCTTCATTACGATCAGCGGGCAGCACCTGAATTTTTTCTAGCAGCTTGGGTAATTTGGCAAGACCTTGCACTTTGCTTTGCACACTGGCCATGACTTGTTCGCGTGATACCTCGGGAAATATTTCGACGTCGATCTTGCAGTCATCGCCGCGAATCTCGCTGTGCAAGTGCTTGACGCCGGGAATGTCGTGAATCGCTTCTTCAATAGGTATGCACACCGATTCTTCAACTTCTGCTGTCCCTGCACCGGGGTATTGGGTATTAACGACAATCTGGTGCGGATTGAAACGGGGGAAGACTTCCTTATCGACATCGGCAATTCCCAACACACCGCCACTCATAATAAGCAGCATTAACAAGTTGGCCGCCACTGGGTTGGACGCAAACCAGGTGAGCAGGTTTCCGGTGCGGAGGCGCTTAGTCATTCAGCACCTTCACCGCTGTGCCATTAATAGCCATTGGTAATTCGGATACGACCACACGCTCACCCGGGTTAAGCCCCGACTCAACAATAACCGCCTCCGAATCACTGCGTAATATTTGAACGGTGCGTATTTCTAGTTTTTGTTCGGCATTGACCAGCTTCACCGTCTGCATAGAACTGACGGCATTGCGTGGCAAGCGATAAACATGGGTGCTCTCAGTGCCTTCAATCTCGGCGTGCACAAACAGACCTTTTAACAAGGGTGGACGCTGAGCGACCGGCAGCACTGGATTAAGCACTTGTGCGACCCAATACCATTGGCCGCTGTCTTCGGAGACGGCGGCTTCACTGCGCACGATATGCCCCAGCCATTGGTATGAGTGCCCACCCAAATCAGCCGTCACGGACACTTTAGCCCCCTGTCTGGCATCGGGAGGAGATAAAACCAACGGAAGATTCAAGAACCCCAGTTGTTCTGTACTGATCGGTAAACGAATTTCGACCACATCGCTGGCGTAAATTCGCGCTACGACTTCACCTACCGCTATAAACTGACCTACACCGGCCTGTTTGCTTAATACCCGTCCGGTAAACGGTGCCCGCAACTCGCAGCGACTGCGATTAAGTTGTGCTTTGGCTAAATCGGCCTGTGCGGCTAGCAATTTAGCCTGTGCTTCTGCCAGTTGCGGTTTGCGCAAGACCAGTTCGCTGGCCTCACCTTCGCCTAACGCTTGCCATTCATGCAGGGCCTGTTCGACTTGCGCTTGCTCGGAAATCAACACCCGTTTGGCTTCGGCGATTTTGGCTTGAGCGGACGTTATCGCGTAATCGTAATCACGCGGGTCTATCGTTAACAACAAGTCATTGGCCTTAAAAAAGCCACCCGCCACCAAAGCTGGATGCATTTGCACCACTTTACCCGCCACTTCGCTAACCAGATCGATTTCTTCGCGCGGGGTGACGACGCCTTGGGATTGCACATTCAAGCGCAGGGTTTGGGGCTGAACGCGCAGCACGTTAACCTCGGGTATAACCGCAGTGCTGCTTTGAGCTGCGGGTTGAGTTCGCAGGGCAAATACCATCCAACTGGCCACACCAGCCATCAGCAACACGACGAGTGGTAACAGGACTTTGAGGGATCTAAGGGGTTGCTTCATACCGGGCCACCCAAAGCCAAATACAAATTGACCCGATTAGTCAGCAATTGCCGTTGCACAGATAGATGGGCACTTTGTGCATTCAGCGTACTGCGGTAACTGTCAAGCAAGGTTAAAATCTCGATTAAGCCTTGCTGATAAGCATACACTGCCAATTTGCGACTGGCTTCAGTTTGCGATACCGCTACTTGTAATGCCTGTTCCTGTTTACGCAAGTGGCTTTCAGCAGCCAAGGTTTGCTCGACTTCACGAAACGCATTTAAGGCCACACTTTGATATTGGTTGTAAGCTTCCTCGACATTGGCTTGTTTAAGGCGAATATCGGCCTGTAAGCGGCCCCCAGTAAACACCGGCTGTGCTAAACCGGCAGCCAGATTCCAGGCGGCAGCACGTGGATCGATGACTTCCATGAGGGCTGGACTACTGGCGCCGCCGGCAGCGGTTAAGGTTATGCGAGGTAACAAGGCTTTTTGGGCACTATTTAAACGATCATCCGTGGCACGGCAATGTTTAAATGCGGCAATCAGATCCGGGCGGCGTTCTAGCAATTCAGCGGGTAAACCCGCCGCCAAGCTTGCAGGCGGCGCAGGTAGTTTTTCGGCTGCAGTCAAGCGAGTATCTGGATACTGCCCTAATAAGGTTTGTAAACGCCGTTGTAGTATTTGCACGTTATTTTGATTCTGCGCTAATTGCGCCTGCGCGTTTGCCACATCGGTCAGCACCAGACGTAAATCCAGCCCCCGGGTCAGACCTTTATTAAAACGTCCCCGTACCAGGTCAACAATCACACCTCTATCTTTAACCGACTGTTCGGCCACACGGCTTTGTAAGTCGGCTTCAGTGATCTCAAAATAGGTTTGCGCAATCCGTGCCGCCAGCGACAAACGCGCCGCCTGATAATCGTCAATAACTGCTTCTGCCTCTTGGCCTGCGGCCTGTTGCGTGGCTTTAATACGTCCCCAAACATCCAACTCCCAACTGAGTGCAAACAACGCTGTAAAAGCACTGCTTGTACCGTTAACGATATCCTGACTACGTTGATAAGCCGGTGCAAACGCTAATTGCGGCAAACGCCCTGCCCCTGCGATAACGGCCTGCTCACGGGCCGCATCCACACGCGCAGCAACAGCTTTAAGATCAAAATTGGCCATAAGTCCTTGCTGTACGAGTGCAGAGAGCTGCGGATTATCAAACGTTTTTAACCAACCGGTAAAAGCGTTATCGGCAGCAGGATACTGACTCGTCCACTCTGATGGTCTTGCAAATACTAAGGTGTTGGCATCACGCGCAGCCGGTGCAGAACAGGCACTTAGAAAGAAAGCTGCGAGTAGCCAGACATGACAACTTATTAAAGTAGAGTGGTGTGTCTGTATCAAGTGTGTAAACCTAATCTGGCCTGTTCATAACTATTTTGTTGTTTGCGCATACAATTGATGATGTTTTGCAGCACGGCGCTTTTGCCGCCAGCGAATAAAGCCCGTCACATAGAGAACTGTGGGTATGACTCCTGATATTAAAATAATCATTTGTCCAGTAAAGCCGAAAGCTTCGCCGGTATGTAGCGGATAAAGCCATTCTACAAAGATGTCGCCTGCTCTACGACTAACGCTTTCCCGCTCATCAATAATTTTGCCGCTGTATTGGTCAAGCCAAAGGCGCCGATAAGGGGATTTTTGATTAACTTCACCGATTTCAGCTTTTCCGACGACATAAACCCCTTGTTCATTATCAGGGAAAACAATCCAACGATAATCGCCCTCAGGAAATCGTGCATCGGTAATAGCAACAACCTGCTCTAAATTGATTGTCTTTTTGTCACTGACAAGAGTGACACTCTGAAACTCCGGCCAAGGCGACGACACAGGCGAAAAAACACCTACTAAGTTTGCACCATACTCAGGAAATATTAGATAGACACCAGACGCAATTAAAAATAACAGCACAAACGAACTATAAAATCCGAAGACTTTGTGTAAGTCGAAATTAAGTCGTTCTGGACTGGAAGGATATTTAATCGCTAGTGACTTTTTAAGCTTACCTGGGTTAGGCCACCATAAAACCAAGCCAGTTATAACGGAAAACAATAGCCCTATCCCTATAAAACCGACTATATTCATGCCGGTTGAGGCCAGCCCTAAAGAATAGTGCAAACGTAAAACAAAATCTTTAAATGGATCGCGCCATATCCGTTCAAAGTCAATTAACAAGCGTTGTCCGGTCACTTCAGCCGTATAAGGATTAATGAATATTTGATGTCTTTCCTGATAGTTTGCCTGCGGTGATGGTTGTTCAAACCAGAGATCAAATGCTAAACCTGAATGTCTAGGAAAACCCAAACTGATAACCTTACCTTGGCTAGGCAAGACTTTGAGACCGGATGCAACAATCGTATCCAGTGGTAAATAGCTACTGTGTTCTTTGGAAGCAGGAACCGTCATGAGTCTTGGATTAAGCCACTCATCCAGCGGGAATTCAAAAGCCAGAAGGCACCCGGTAAAACCTATGACTACGAATATCGCTCCTGCAAACAGCCCAAGATACAAATGTACCTTGAGCCATAATTTACGGCGACTTTTTAAACTCATTTGCATCATAGCCATAAATATTGTATATAAAAACCATTGAGAATTAAGTTAGTCTCAAAAATCTCGTTAGTTTATTTTCAGTTTGTCAGTATGGTACCAACCCAACTCATTACGCTAAAACTCTACTTTAACTGAGCCCATGAACATCCGTGGTGTAGCAAAACGCCGTGGATCAAGATGTAAACTACGCAACTTAAGCGGTATATGAGTAGAGCGTTTTAAAACTCCAGCTTCAAAGATCCCATGGCCGAAATTGGAGCACCAACATTCGCAGTTGGTAACCACGAGGTTGATCCAGTGAAGTACTCTTTATCTAACACGTTGTTAACATTTATTTGCGCCGTCAACCTGGTTTTTCCTATTGGCTGGGTATATGCTGCCATCGCATCCAACCGGACATAACCGGGCAATTGATAACTATTGGCAGCATCACCTTGGCGTTGGCCTACTGCCACACCACCCAAACCAGCCTTAAATTTATTGGTAAATTGGTAAGTCCCCCACAAACTGGCTTGGTGTTCAGGCACACCCGGCAAGCGTTTTCCTAACAAACCCCCAGTAGAAACGGTGTTGTCTTTGGTGACCCGTGCATCGGTATAAGCATAAGTCGTAATGAGACTAAACTCATCGGTGAGTTGCCCTTTGACATCCACTTCGATACCTCGGCTGCGCGCTTCGCCGATCGCGATTTGATCACCGGGGTTGGCCGAGTTTAAGTCCTTGACCAATATATTTGTTTTAGTCAGGTTATAAAATGCCACAGTTGATGAGAGTTTTTTGTCGAAAAATTCCGTTTTAAAACCGGCTTCATATTGCTCTGAAGCTTGTGGAGCGAAACTAACATTTAAAGCATTGCGACCATTATTGGTTCCGAACGATTCGACAAAATTGCTGTACAGCGATAGCCATTTCCAGGGTTGGTAAACCACACCGACACGAGGACTGAACTTGTTTTCATGCTGCATTGAGAAGCCAGCCTTCGTTGCCTCCCAAGTATCGCCGCCATAACCGCCATAATCAGCCATATCATAACGTCCACCCCCTAAGATATGCACTTTATCCCATAAGGTAATCTGGTCCTGAAAATAAATGCCATACCATTCATCACGAGATCGCCATGTTAAATTCGCTGGAGTTGCATCAATACCGGCCCAATTGATATTCCCATACTGCGGATTATAGATATTGATAGGCGGTATAAAACCGTCCCATGGAAAAACACGCTTATTGTCAGGTGCATCTTGGTTGAAATAAAAGTAATCTCCGCCGAGAAGAACGTTATGTTTAGCACCGAATGTTTCAAATTTTCCGGTCAAATCCAGTGAAGTTGAATATGTCTTTCTGTTGCTGGTACCGAGAATGGCAACGCGTGCTGCTGTTTGATTATCCAGCATAAAGGGAGTAAATAAGTTACCAAAAGTATTATCCGTTTCGTCCCATTGAAATTTATGCTTAATTTTCCAGTCATTGTTGAAATTAAAACTCCAATCAGCTGCGACCAGGGTATTGTCCGAGCTGGATTTAAATGAAGGATCTCCAGTCCACAAACTGTTCCGCACCCTAGCGGGCCTGTTGCCGACAATTGGAATGCCGAAGTCATCCAGATAAGTGTCGTGCCGCTTTTCCATTTCGACATTTGCCTCGAAGCGGTCATTAGGCCGCCAGGTCAGCTTAGGGGCGATAAAAAACCGCTCACGGTCGTTGAAATCCCGAAACGATGCTGAATTGAGATAGCTTCCGTTGACACGGTACAACAAGGTTTTGTCTTTGTTCAACGGCCCGGTCGCATCGACAGTAGTACGGTATTCGTCATAAGAACCAAATTGCTGTTGTACTGAGTAATAGGGAATATCCAGTGCTTTTTTAGTGACATAATTGACCATGCCGCCCGGTTCAAGTCGACCATACAACACCGACCCTGGCCCTTTTAATACCTCGATTTGTTCAATGTTCGCTGGGTCGTAAATTCCCATGAACCTTCGGGCACCGTTGCGGTATACCTTATCATTATTCCCAAAGCCTCGAATGATGAAACTTTCATACATGTTGGCTGTTACATATTCCCGTTGCACACCACTGACATTACGCGTCAACGCATCTTCAATACGGATATCTTGTTGATCATTCATGACCGATTTTGGAATTACCTGTATTGAAACAGGGGTTTCCATGATAGGGATATCCGTCTTTGTTGCAGTGCTGGCATTGGGCACTGAATAATTTTTGCTATATGGATTATTCAAATCATAAACCGCCTTACCTGTCACCTTCACCTCCGGTAAAGTCATTGCCGCCTCTTTTTCAGAATCAGCCACTTTAATTGCTACCGAGTTATTACCGGTGAGCGTATAAGTCAGCCCGCTGCCCGCCAGGAGTTTTTTAAAGCCTTCTTCAACGGTGTATTCTCCATTCAGTCCTGCTGAGGTTTTTCCATCGGTCAATTTAGCTTCTGCTGAAAATAACAATCCGGAATTTGTCGCAAACTGCCTTAATGCCTGGCCCAAGGTGCCGCCGCTAATATGGTAGCTGTGCTTAACACTGCCCGTATTGTTAGTGCTTTCTGCATGGGCTGCCACAGATACAGTGAGTACAGAGGCGAGTAAAATGCCTTTAATTGCTTGGTGTAATCGAGACGGTTGTAAGTCAAAAGTGTTACTGCGATTAGTTGCTTTCATCGGTTTCATTTCCTATAGAAATTGCTGCTGTCATTAACTATGTCAATCGAAACAGGAAAAGCGGAACTAGACATTGAAAAAAAGTTTTAAATAGTTGTGATCTTTTTTTATATAAGATATTGCCTTATGTTCTTTAGTACGGGCAGGCAGTGAGCGTTGCCAACCCTACTTGGCTAACGTACAATAATAGGTACTCAAATAGACAGGTAAGTAACATCACTATGGACGCCATCAGCTATTCCAATTTTCGCAGCCACTTGGCAAGCACTTTAGATAAAGTAAATGATGACCATATTCCTATTCTGATTACCCGTCAGAATGGCAAACCTGCGGTTGTTATTTCTTTAGAAGATTTTAAATCCTATGAAGAAACCGCTTACCTGATGGCAAGCCCAAAAAATGCAGCGCGTTTAAATCAGGCAATTGCCGAAATTGAAGCCGATAAAGCCGTTCAACACCTGCTTATTGACGCATGATTTTGTCATGGGCAGAGTCAGCTTGGGAAGACTATCTGTACTGGCAAATAACCGATAAAAAACTATTAAAACGCATCAATCTGCTGATTATGGATATTCAACGCCAACCCTTTTCAGGCTTGGGCGATCCCGAACCCTTAAGGCATAACTGGACAGGTTACTGGTCTCGCCGTATTGACCGCGAACATCGAATTATTTACAAAGCTACCGATGATGCCATTATCATTGCTCAATGCCGTTATCATTATTAAAGTTCTACTCATGATGAAGCTCTGGTTTGAGAAGGTATCTGCCCACCATTTGCCGATTGAGCGGTGGGCAGAAAGGCGCTGTCCACCCTACCTAGCTAAAGATGCTTAGAATATTTGACCCACTTAACGCGGCAAAACTTTAACCCAGTATGGCATCGGGTTGGATAATTTAACCGGTAGGTTGGCTTCTAGGGATGCGAGTATTTTGTCGGTATCCTTAAGCGGAAAGGAACCAATGATACGCATAGCGGCAATCTCGGGCGCACAGGTCACATAACCTTTACGATATCGATTCACTTGCAATAGAAATTCACTCAGCGAGATGTTATCGGCAATAATAGTACCTTGACTCCATGCGGGACGGTCGTTTTTATTTTGTTGAACTGGCTCAACGCGAGTCGAGTTAAATAGGGTTTCTTGTCCAGCACCTAGGATTTGCTTTAGAGCGTTTGGGGAAGAGGGTTGGATTTCAACCTTATCAGCAAACACCACCACTTGGCTATAATCACCTTGTTGACTGACACTAAAGCGTGTTCCCAGTGCCCTAACTCTGCCATCTTGAGTGTCGACCACAAATGGCCTACGCCGTCCCGTGTTATCGGGCGCTGTTTCTATGTAAATTTCACCTGAAACTAATTGTAGACGTCGTACATCTGGAGTGAATTCAACATTCAAGGCGCTACCGCTATCCAGAAAAACCCTTGAACCATCTGCCAAGGTAATCGTTTTGGTTTCGCTCTGGGCCACATGATAATCCGCTGTCCATTCTTGCCAGTAACGACCGCGCGAGAACTGCCAACTGGATAGTCCAACTACAGCTAGTACTAGCAAATTCTGAATGGCACGTCTGCGTGATAAATCTGGCGCTGTTAAGGCGGCTAACGATACTTTGGGCGGGAGCGACTTGAATCTGTCGATATGAAACTCGACTCTGTCCCACGCGGCCCGGTGATGTGGATGCTCGGCCAACCACGTTTGCCATTGCGTTGTTTCACTTGGCTTAGCGCCCCCTGAGCGGAATAAGGCAAACCATTCAGCAGCTTCTGCCAATATGCGTGGGTCTATATCTGGGTGATGTTTGTTCTGCATGTCGTTTTAAAATCCAGCACTCAGGCATTGAAACATGGCTTGCGCCATATATTTTCTGACCATACGATCGCTGACCCCTAAAATTTTACCAATTTCAACATAGGTGAGGTCATCAAGTTGGGCCAATAGAAAGGCTTTACGGACTTTTTCCGGCAGTTGATTCAATAGTTCATCAATTTCTCGCAAGACTTCAAGAATGATGGCACTTTCCTCAGTTGAAATAGTAACTTCTTCTGGATAGGCTGAGAGCCGTTCTAAGTAGGCTCGTTCTATTGCGCTACGACGCCAGTAATTAATCAACAAACGTTTGGCGATGGTTGTTAGATAAGCACGTGGCTCGATTAAATTGGGCGCTTCTTTTGAGGTAAAAATGCGCAAAAAAGTGTCATGCGCATGATCTTCGGCCTGCAGACGATCTTGCACCCGCTTTTCCAGCCATTTGATTAACCAAGGGTGATGGTCTTGATAAAGCTGTGTGAATGCTTGATCGCTGTTAATTATCAGTTCTGGGGGCATTTAGCATTATCCTTAAATATGCGCGATTTTTAACATAAAGGTTTTATATATGCAATAAGTGTTCCATGTATCTTGCTCTGTAATGTAAATTAGTGATAAGTCGAATGATTTCAGATTGTTAGACGTTGTTAAAAATATGATCTAGTTTTGGCCTCAATGATGAGACACGTATTGGCAAAAATTATTAAGGAAAAGTGTGGCATATGACCTATTTTTTTAATATTTTGTGTCATATGCCACAATGTTGAATATAAAATGGTCGCTGTTAGTTATGAATCTTTTTTAATACAATAATTTAGGAATTAGTAGTGAGGCGATCTGGTGCACCCATCAGTGAGGTTGTTTTTAACCTGATGCACTGGCTGTGGTTGAATTAACAGTTTTCATGATCTATTTCCTAAGGAATATAAGATGTGCTTAATATATAGACTGCTATAACTAACAAATACAGGCCCAAACTTATCAGCGCCCAGCAAGTACCTACGTAGTAAAGGCCATGATGCATGCCCATAGCAAGGGGTCTATTATGACAATCTTCGCTGAGATAATGCGCTTCTCGACAATGAGCTTTAAAGGGGGTTATTTGCTAAAGACCTGCCAATATCAATGCCTTTAAAATGAGCTTACAACTTTCTATCTTTGGCGATTTGCTGGATTTAGCTCAGGACGAACAGCCCGCCACACCTATGAATTGCCAAGAAAATGACCAGGTTTGCCTTGTAACTTAATTTGACGCAATGGGTTATTGACGTCCATCGGATTGCGTCTTGCCGTATTTAAGCCTATGAATGGCTCTATATTTTAATGCTTCTAATAGCGCTATAAACTTATCGTCGTATATAAGGATATGGTCTTTTTTATCCAACAGCAGTTGATTTATTTTCGCTAAATATTCTTCGTCACTCATTAGGCTCATAAAATAGTTAATACGTTAGCAATGTCTTCATATACGATGATGTTTTTTTGGCTGGAAATAATATATTCCGCTAACGTTAAAATTGCGCGCCAATTTGCTGGGTCTTTAATGAAGGCAAAGGCTTTTAAAAAGAGTGCGATTAATTTTGCTTGGCGTTGCGCTAGAGTCAGCTCAAGGCAATCGATATAGTCGTTAATGGTTGCTATGTCAGAACGACCACCGTAAAAATGTAAGGCATCAAGATGAAC
>CANNLO010000099.1 GCA_947505055.1 Methylococcaceae bacterium
GGCACGAGTACTGAACTAGCCCTAGTGAGGGATCCGTACGGATGTAAGCCAGCGATTATTGCTGAACATGATGACTATGTTGCCATTGCTTCAGAATTTCGTTCATTGGCACATCTGCCAGATATCAAAAATGCGAAGGTTTTTGAGCCTTCACCTAAGGAGATGTATGTATGGAAACTCTAAATTTTGACTTAGATGTTAAGCCATTGCGCGAAGTGAACCAATTCCTTCACGGTGATGCAAGTGGTTTAAATGGGAAAAAAATAGTCATTGAAAATCCCAATGGTGCACATAATGTTGCTGTCGGTTTGAAGTCTGAGGTAGATGTGACGATTAAAGGTCACGCAGGCTATTACGCCGCGGGCATGAACCAATTTGCGAAAGTAACCATAGAAGGAAGCGCAGGTAGCGGTGTAGCAGAGAATATGATGTCCGGCCACGTACATGTTAAAGGCTTCGCATCTAATGCTGCTGGCGCTACAGCAAACGGCGGCTTACTGGTCATTGATGGGGATGCTGGGTTACGTTGCGGCATTGCAATGAAAGGTGCAGATATTGTTGTTGGTGGTTCGGTAGGAAGCTTTTCAGCTTTTATGGCACAAGCTGGTAACTTTGTTATTTTGGGTGATGCAGGTGAAGGTTTAGGAGATTCAATTTACGAAGCAAAAGTATTTGTACGAGGCAAAGTTAAGAGCCTAGGTGCCGATTGTGAAAAGAAAACGACCAGTCCAGAAGACAGGAAAATTCTCGCTGATTTGCTAGTTAAATCTGGACATGCTGATGCTAATCCAGATAGTTTTCAGCAGTATGGTTCGGCACGTACGCTTTACCATTTCCATGTCGATAATGCAGGAGCATACTAAAATGAGTGACAATCCAGTCCATAAAACACCGCAAACTACACCGCGTCAATCGGCTACATTTGATGAATATACCAACTCTGAAATTAGGCGTGCTGCTGCTACTGGTATCTATGATATTCGCGGCGGAGGATCTAAGCGAAAACTGCCACATTTTGATGATTTGTTATTTTTAGGGGCATCCGTCAGCCGTTATCCACTAGAAGGTTACCGTGAAAAATGTGGAACGGATGTAGTTTTAGGGACGCGGTTTGCTAAAAAACCAATTCATCTTAAAACGCCAGTGACTATCGCTGGCATGAGTTTTGGATCATTATCAGGCCAAGCAAAAGAGTCATTGGGACGTGGTGCTAGTGCTGTTGGTACAAGTACAACTACCGGTGATGGCGGCATGACGCAAGAAGAGCGCGGACATTCAACAACCTTAGTCTATCAATACTTGCCATCACGCTATGGCATGAACCCTGATGATCTCCGCAAAGCTGATGCAATTGAAGTTGTGATTGGTCAAGGCGCAAAGCCCGGCGGCGGAGGTATGTTGCTAGGTCAAAAAATCACAAAACGCGTTGCAAAAATGCGTTGTTTACCAGAAGGCATTGATCAGCGTTCTTCTTGTCGTCATCCAGACTGGACTGGTCCAGATGATCTTGAAATAAAAATTGCTGAAATTCGTGAGATTACTGATTGGGAAAAACCTATCTATGTAAAGATTGGCGCAACGCGCCCTTACTTTGATGTAGCACTTGCCGCAAAAGCAGGTGCTGATGTTGTAGTGCTTGATGGCATGCAAGGTGGTACCGCAGCGACACAAGAAGTATTTATTGAACATGTAGGACTGCCCATTCTATCTGCTATTCGTCCTGCAGTTAAAGCGCTACAAGATTTAGGTTTGTATCGTAACGGAAAAAATAGTGTCCAGTTGATTGTTTCTGGCGGTATTCGTAATGGCGCTGATGTCGCTAAAGCGATTGCCCTAGGTGCAGATGCGGTTGCAATCGGCACGGCTGCATTAGTTGCCTTAGGTGACAATGATCCACATCTTGAAGCTGAATACAAAAAGCTAGATACAACTGCCGGCGCCTATGATGACTGGCATGAAGGAAAAGATCCTGCCGGTATTACCACACAAAATCCTGAACTCATGAAACGTTTGGATCCTATTAAAGCAGGCCATCGCTTAGCTAATTATATTGCGGTAATAACTATGGAAGCCCAGGTGGTTGCACGGGCCTGTGGTAAGTCACATTTGCATAACCTTGAACCGGAAGATTTGGTCGCGTTAACGATAGAAGCTTCAGCAATGGCGCAAGTGCCCTTAGCTGGTACTAACTGGATTCCAGGAGTAACGAAATTCTAACTTTTATCTAAACGTTTTAGGTTTTACTTCCCCGTTACTTTGTGACGGACTTTATGGGAGTACGTGCAATGAATGATTTTACTAGCTTGAAAGCGGGTTCCTCCTCCAGCTACCGGAATAAAGTGAAAAAATTATTCGTATTTATTGTGCGTACTCCCACTTTTTATGCGGGCAGATTTTTTAACTACATACGCCTTACCTCGTTGTTCAAAACGCCTTATGTCAGGATCATAAATGTATCGATGCCCCGTCGCTACCTGTTATGTCTACCGTTTGGCTGACTACTCTAAATAACTTCACTAATTTTCTAATTTTAAAATAGATACGGAGATAGTAATGAGTAATGACCTTAAAAAACGAATGAACGATATGTATCTGCGCGATTGTTTAATGGCTTGGTTTGATGTTCTGTTGTTATGGGCTGCCGTTATTTTCGTTCTAATTGCCATCCTTGGTATCGTAACAGACAGCAATATTCGTCTAGTTCTTTACGTTTCAAGCTTTATGTTAATGCTGTTCAATACTGCATCTGTTTACTCAATGACTAAGCATTTCAGCGAAGATAAGGATTTTATATACGGCCTAGACCTCAAGCATTTTGATGCTAATCGTGCCGCCAAAATTAATCATTAGGAGAAACGTATGAAGAAAAATTATACCCCGCCCAATCAGGGCATGTTTGGTCAAATATTTGACACGATATTAGTACTGGTATTGGTCTACGCCAGCTTAATGGTGCCGTTACTTTTTAAAGCAGCAGCCAAAGCAGAAGATGCTGCTGTTGCTGCTGCTGCAGTTAAAGAAAGCTGGGCGTCATTAGGTCAAAATGCAGTGCAGCAAGCGCAATGGATCAAGCTAGGCTATGACCCAGAAAAAGCCGCCACTTTAATTAACAATCGTTTTGATTACACGATAGATCCTATGATGTTAATCATTACCATTGTGGTGGTAGGGGGTTATTTCTGGTTTATGTTAAAGGTGTCAGATAAAGAGTACCGCGAAGTAATTAGAGAAAAATTCGATAACAAATAAACAATTACTCAATTAAAGGGAGAGGCATCATGGGGTTTTGGGACATTTTGGTGTACGTTACTTGGAGCCTGTCAGCGATCATGCTGATATGGATGTTGGTCGATGCATTTATGATTTCTTCGCAATATGATGAAGAATATTTAATGAGCTCACGCGAAGGCGGCGAAGATGATGTCGTACATGGCGTTTATATAGAAAAGGATATCACATAATGGCTATCGAAAAAATGAGGAACACTAGCAGTAAGCCAATCGCCATGCTTAAGGTGCTTAACCCATTTCATATATGGGCGCTGGGTGTGGGCATTGTGTTAGTGGGTGAATTTATGGGCTGGAACTTTACAGTAGGCAAGGGGGGGGCATATGCTTCCCTCATCGCTTGTTGGGTGATTGGATTACTCTACACCTGCGTGGCGATGATTGATTCTGAAGTAACTTCTACTGTAGCAGCTGCAGGTGGGCAGTATACGCAGGCTAAACACATTATTGGTCCATTGATGGCCTTTAATGTGGGACTGTATTTGGTCATGGCCTATACCATGCTGTGTGCGGCTGACGCTCTGGTAGTGGGTGATCTCATGAAGTCTGGTGCCGAAGTGATGGGATATGCTAATCTCGATACCAAGCCTTTTGTGGTCCTGACTGTAGCTTTTCTAGCATGGCTCAACTATCGAGGTGTGTTTGCAACCCTGACCCTTAATTTAGTGATAACTTTTTTAGCATTCTTGTCGTTGATTGTACTGTTTTTTTCAGTTGATCCATTGCACCAAGGTGTCGTGCTTCAGCATCAGGCATTACTCACTGAACTGCCTTATGGCTGGATTGGTGTAGTGGCGTCCTTGCAGTTTGGTATGTGGTATTACCTTGGTATTGAGGGTACATGTCAGGCGGCTGAAGAGGTACGTTCCGCTGGTCGTTCTATTCCTCTTGGTACCATGGGCGGTATGATGACATTGTTGGTGGCAGCAACCATCACGTGGTTTGTGGCAGCTGGTTTAATGCCTTGGCAATATTTAGGGCAAGCAGTTACACCTATGTATGATGCTGCGACACTCCTTGGCAGTAGTCAACTGCAATTAATGTTATTTGTTGCAACAGCTTTTGCTGCGATTGCTTCAGCCAATGGCTGTATCAATGATGCATCACGTGCTTGGTTTTCACTGGGACGAGATCGTTATATGCCAGTATTTTTTGGTGCAATCCACCCAAAATATCGCACGCCTTATCGCTCAGTGCTTTTTCTAGTACCGATTGCAATATCGTTTGCATTTACTGGATTGTTGGATCAGGTCATTACATTTTCTATCTTGTCTGGCTTACTTAGTTACACGTTCATGACATTTAATATGATCAAGTTTAGAAAAATGTGGCCATTAGGTAGCATACATCGTGGTTATGTTCACCCTTTTCATCCAGTTCCTGCCATTACACTGCTAACTTTGTGTTGTGCTACCTACTTTGCAACATTCTTAGGGTATGGAGCCTCGCTGTTATCTATCATGGCATTTTATATCCTGGCTTCAATCTGGTTTGTATTACGTCGCTACAAATACGTGAAACGTGCTGATCAGTTCACAATGCCTTGGCCACGGCCAAAGGGTTATTAACCTTTGGGTGTTTAGTTTTTAGAACAGATTGGCAATTGTCTTCTGACTTTTGCCAGTTAAGGGTTGATATGAATATAGCTGTTTTAGTTTTGCTAATGATGATGGTCGTCTTGATATACCGCAAATACCATCTTGTTGCCAATTATAAAACTCAAGCTCGAAGTCAGGTGTTTGATGAATGCATGTCTTTACTACAACAACCACAGAAAAGCCAAGATAAGGCTAACCTTCCAACGCTGCATGGCGGTTACGCAGATTATCAAGTTTCATTCAGTATTGTTGAAGATACGCTAGGTTGGCGAAAGCTACCCCCACTATGGTTACTCATTAAAGTGGCTGCAAAAAAACCTAGTTATGGGACGTTAGATATGATTGTTAGGCCAGCCAATAACGAGTTCTATAGTCCATCTTGGCAATGGGATGGTAATTTAACAATACCAGAAAATTGGCCTCAACATGCCCTTATAAAGTTTAAAGAGCAAGCAGTGGATCTAGCATTGTTAGCGCCGTATGTGCCTGCATTATTTGCAGATGTAAGAATGAAAGAGTTGCTCATCACGCCAAGTATGGTGAGATTGACTTATATGATAAAGCAGGCTGACCGTGGTGAATATCTCATAATGCGTAATGCTGTTTATGAAGACGCTCCTATTAGTAAAGATCTGGTAGAACTACTTCTAAAACAAGCGATAGTCATCAGGCAATGTATGGAAAATCCTGAAATTAAATCAGTTTAATAAAAGAGCTTAAAAGGTGACTTATGACAACTCTTCATAACAATACTAAACAACGACCAGTAGCGCCAAAATGGATACTACTAATCGCCATCCTATTGCCTGGCATGGGTCAAGTATTCAATAATGCGCCAAAACGAGGATTTTTTATGGCATGTTTCATGGTTATTCTAGGACTCATTAGCTTCAATTTAGCTCAACCACATATTTCCATGATTGGCAAATTGTCAGGTGGGATTTTTATCTATGCAATTTCTGTATTGGATGCTTATTATTGGGCTAAGTATCGCATAGAGATATTTACAAAGAATAATTAAAATAATCCGTAATTCGAAAAATTGTAAAAGCATTATGCAGGCGCATCAATACTTATCCAAACGGAGTAATCCTTTAAGAGAATTGAATTATTGTTGAGTATAAATAAAATGTATTACGTAAAGATTTGTAATCTCCTAACTTTACGTTGAGTAGCAACTTTATGGGGGCAAGGATATTCATGAATAGTTTTTGCACTTGCCCCTTCTTTTTTAGTGAGCACTTATTTTTATGCGCTTATGAATTTTTTAAGTTGTTTTGAATACAGACTTAGTTTATTCAAGATTTATTCTAACTGTCGGTGAAAATAAATTATTTTAAGAAAGCTAAATGATATGAATTTACCAGTAGATTTTTCGATTGAAGATGTGCAAAATTTAGCTGATATTCGCCAACTTGCTATAGATAAAGTGGGCATTAAAGCAATACGCCACCCAGTAATGGTCAAAGACAAAACTGGTGGTGCCCAACACACTGTTGCCATGTTTAATATGTATGTGCATTTACCACAACATTTTAAAGGCACTCATATGTCTCGATTTGTTGAGATCCTTAATGCTAATGAGCGTGAAATTTCAGTTGAAAATTTCCAAACAATATTGACTGAAATGGCAAGTCGACTTGAGGCGCAATCGGGCCATATTGAAATGAGTTTTCCATATTTCATTAATAAATCCGCGCCGATTTCAGGTGTAAAAAGTCTGATGGATTACGAAGTTACCTTTATAGGCGAAATACAAAATGGCAAGCACGATATTAAGGTCAAGGTCTTAATTCCGGTTACTAGTCTTTGCCCCTGTTCAAAGAAAATTTCAGCTTATGGGGCACATAACCAACGCTCTCACGTTACTGTAACTTTAGGGCTTATACAGTTTATGTGGATAGAAGATGTGGTCGATATTGTAGAGGCGCAAGCTTCATCAGAACTTTACGGATTGCTTAAGAGAACTGACGAAAAATATGTTACTGAACTGGCATATGATAACCCAAAGTTTGTTGAGGATATGGTGCGAGATATTGCGACTTCGTTTAATAATGATTTACGCATTAAAAGTTACATTGTGGAGTGTGAGAATTTTGAATCTATCCATAATCATTCTGCTTATGCCTGCATTTCTAGTGAATAAATCATGAATAATATTATCAGTCTAAAGTTTTTTGAACAACCCAAACCAATTTCTACAATAGGATTATTATCAAGCAATCTGGTGTCAATTAGCCCGATTCTAGAAATAATGGAGGAGATGCGGCAGGGTCGTATGGTAGTGTTGCTAGATGATGAAGATCGGGAAAATGAGGGCGATTTAGTCATGGCCGCACAATTTGTCACACCTGCAGATATCAACTTCATGTCGAAAAATGGTCGTGGACTCATCTGCCTGACGATAACAGAAGAGCGTGGCAAGCAGCTTAACTTAGAACCCATGGTAACGAATAATGGCACTAAGTTGGGTACTAATTTCACAGTGTCTATTGAGGCTGCAGATGGTGTTACTACCGGCATTTCTGCTGCAGATAGGGCGCATACTATTCAGACTGCAGCCCATGTCAATGCTAGGCCGGTAGATATTGTTAGCCCAGGACATGTATTCCCTCTAATTGCACAAAAAGGTGGAGTATTGGTAAGGGCAGGGCATACCGAAGCCGGTTGTGATATTGCCAAACTGGCAGGCCTTGAACCTGCGGCTGTAATTTGTGAAATTCTCAAAGATAATGGTGAAATGGCACGCTTGCCTGATTTACTTGAGTTTGCCAAAGAACATGAACTTAAAGTTGGTACCATTGCCGATTTGATTAAATATCGTAGTCAGAACGAGCGCCTAGTAACGCGAGTTACAGAGCGAGTGATTCAAACTGCTTTTGGTCAATTTAATTTGATTGCATACCATGATTCAACTTCCAATGAAACTCATCTTGCCTTAGTAAAAGGTGATGTTATTTCAAATAAAAGTGTGTTAGTTCGTGTACATGAGCCTTTGTCGGTATTCGATTTACTTGATGCCAGTAGCAAGAGCCACAGTTGGAGCTTGCCACATGCCATGCAGACGATATGCGAAGCAAAATCTGGCATTATCGTGATGCTAAGGCGTGATGAAAATAGTCAGGATCTTATTAATGCAATTAAATCAGCAGATCACCGAGTTAGTAATACATATACGCTAAAAGATTATGGTATTGGGGCGCAGATATTACGTGATTTAGGTGTGGTAAAAATGTGTCTCATGGGTGAGTCACGTAAAATACCAAGTATGGCGGGATTCGGACTGGAGGTTACGGATTTTATAGAGTATCCGTCTGATTCATTCGCAGATGGAATGTTTGCTTACTTGTAGATTTATAGGCAGGATCTACATTAAGTAATAAATTGAATCAAAATTCCTCCTCTTTTATGAGAACTGTATGTTAATCGTATTAAATTCGAATGTAGGATAATCATGTGCGATGAAAAGATTAAACGTATTATCAACATTCAACCTGAGATCATTCGATCCAAAGAACAAGAATACTACCAGAAACTAGAAGCTGAAATAATTAGCCAAATTGAGCAATTGCCACCCTTAAAAGATGAAGACTGGGGGAAAATTAATTTTTTACTTCAAAGTGAAGGAAGTCTTTTTCATCAGGCCCAAGCTGCTAAATTTAAAGCCGTTTTGAATATCTTAGAACCAGCACGAAATACTGCCGCATGGACAGCTAAGGATGACCAACTGGCCTATGATATGTATGTAAAGAGCTATCGTGAAGCGCTGGACTATCTTCTACGCGCGGAGTGCCTATTGGGACACGTGGAAGAGGCTGAATATGCGCTAATTGAAAAATTCGACATTGATAAAGTGCAGAAGCTAGAAATTTATCTATCCTGGCTAAAAAGACGCTTTGCCATTAATTAGCTTCTAGGATGTTTAGTTGCTAATGTATTTTAGCCCAATAAAACTATCACTATTCAAAAAGATACCAATTCTTTGTTAGCGTAAGATGTATTACAGATCGTGTTCAACCTCACAATTATTGTCGGGTTTGTGTAACTACTCCCCAAAAATAACTATTAACTAAATCAGCTTCTTTTCTTTTAGCATTTGGGGCAGTAAAAATAACGGGGGCTACATTTCTGTAGCCCCCGTTATTGTTTCAAGACTCTAAGGTTTACTTAGAAGCTTATAGCCTCCACTCTAAATCTGGATTTTCACCAGGATTGTATGGAACCCCCCATACTTTCTGTTCACGTTTGTATGGTTTCTGATGCTGTGGATCCGCATCTTCAATCTCACGTGCTAAGCGGTGGCCGTCGAAAGTAACGTCTGCGATAAGTCTTGGTGCTTCTGCGTCACCAATAACAAAAACATTGGTAATACCATTCTTTTCCCACTCATCTTTACGCGCTTTCAGCTCGCGATAGAGACCGTCTTGCGAAACGCGTGCAGTAATCAGAATCACTGTGTCACATTCGTGCCACTCATGACTTGTGTTCTCACTCCGTGGTAGTTTTCCTGTACCTTTATATTCACGTTTATAACCTTCACCCCAAATATTGAAGAGCTCTACGCGACCATTCTCTACTTTGGAGCAACCAGTTTCACCAAGCACCTTAATGCCGAGTTCATGAATAAGACGCTGCATATTCGCGCCTTCAAGAGTAAAGTCCATGTAGGCTGCCAATGGGCCAACAGAAGCTACTGTAACATCGTGACCAGCACGAGCAAACTTCTCAGCAATACTAGGCGCTGTGTAATACGCATCGTAGTTGATAATCATGACGCGTTTACCGACTGCTTTTTTACCTTCATACACCTGTTCTGGTGTGAGAACGTGCGGTAGGTTTGCATCTGCACCTGGAATCGGCTCGTGTGTGCGGTGGTTGACACCTGTCGTACTCCACTTGGCACCTGTAGCGATAATGACACGTGACGCGCCATAAGTTAGGATGTCGTCTGCAGTCATCGGTTTAACACCTAAAGCCACTTGAGACTGTTTATTCTTTTTGAGCAATTTGTTGATTTGTGTTTCACGGTAATCGCGATGAAAGCTCCATTCGGCAAGGCCTGGCAGTGCTGCAACATCGTTAACGTAACCACCAATTTTTTCTCTAGAGTCAACCAAGTGGACTGTATAACCGCGCTCCATCATTACACGTGCGCACTCAGAACCAGCTGGACCTGCACCAACAATCAAAACATCATGTTCAGATTTTGCTGGTTCAAATTTCTCAGGATGCCATCCGCGACGATACTCCTCACCAGCAGTAGCATTTTGTGTACAAATGAACGGCACACCACCCATTTCCCAGCGTGAAATACAAACATTACAGCCGATACAAGTGCGAATGTCTTCAACTCGACCTTCATCAATCTTACGTGGCAACCATGGATCTGCAATTGATGGACGTGCTGCACCGATAATATCGATAATCCCTGAATTAATAACTTGCAGCATTTTCTCTGGATCATAGTAGCGACCTACACCAACGACTGGTTTGCTTGTAGCTTGCTTGATGTGACGAATCCAATCATTTTCATGACCAGTCTGATAGAAGCGTGAAGGACCGGCATCTTCACCCCATTCAGTGATGTCACCGATATTAACGTCCCACAAGTCTAGGTATGGTGATGCTAATTCGATAAATTTTAACCCGTCTTCGCCAATTTCTACGCCCTTGCCACCGTACAGTGTATCAACTGCACAACGTGTTACTAGTGCAATATCGTCGCCACATGCGCGTTTAATTTGCTCCAATGTTTCAACCCAGAAGCGGGCACGATTTGCGAAGCTGCCGCCATACTCATCAGTACGGCGGTTGTAGTACGGGTTGAGCCACTGCATAGGGCCATAGGCATGCGCGCCATAGACGTTAACTAGGTCGAAACCTGCATCGCGTGCCCGCAATGCTGCGTCTACGTACTGCTGTTGTAGCCTTTTTAGTTCGTCAATATCTGCCGCATGATTATAGGTAAACCCGGGGCAATTAGGTACAGTAGCAAAATCAGAATTGTACTGACTTGGTCCGCGTGAAATTGTGCGTGACTCTAATGCTGGGGCATGAGGGCCACCGTAAAATAGTTCACAGCCAGCAAGTGAGCCGTGGCTATGGACATGATCAACCATAGCTTTAAGGTTGCGCATATCACCTTGGTCCCAAATGCGCGCGGTAATCCGCAATGTATCATCACATTCAGGATGAATTGAGCATTGCTCGGTATTAACTGCACCCCAACCACCCTCGGCCTTTATGCCACGGTGAGCCATATTCATGCCAGGGGAATTGGTACCTGCACCATTACAGTGGGGTACTTGATAAAACCGGTTTCGGATAGTTTTGGAACCTATCTTAACTGGAGTAAATAAAATATCAAACCGAGGATCTCTTGCCATAGCTATACTCTCCAAAGTGAAAAATATCAAAGAAATTGTTGAGGATTAATAAACCCTAACACTTGTTAATTGTTATCAATGATTCTACTTTTCTCGCGTATCATGTCCATTACTACTAGTGGTTACTACTTACGGAGTACGGAAAGTTTTAAGGTGTCGACATCATTAAGAAGGGTCGCAGTACTTACTTAGAGTGGAAGAAAATTTAGTATCTATCAGACTAAATACAGCGTTTACTGTAAATAACCAGCCCATAAAACTTAATAAAATTGTTAGGCTTAATTATTAGTTTTTCAATAATATTTTAGATATTGAACAGTTAATTCCATAATTAAAAAAGCCACTTATATCATTAAGTGGCTTTTTGAGTGTTGCACCGATAATCTAACTTCCGAAAGGAGCAGCTACATCCTGCCCTATTCTAATGGCGAAAGTCTTTTGGACTTTTTCTATAGTATTCCAAGTGCCTTTAAAACCGGCCTCAACAAAAAAGGTGTCTCCACCTACAAATGTTTTAGACTCACCACCACTTTCAGTGAGGATAGCTTTACCCTTAAACATGTGAACTAATTCATCCGCATTATAAGTTACTTGGTAAGTCCCTGGCATAGCTTCCCAATAGCCTGTGAGAAATTTGCCGTCAGCTGGAGCATGTTCAATCCAGGTTTTCATGCTTGGCGATCCTTGGACTGGAACCCACCCACCAAGATTGTCTGTAATAGGTGCTGTGTTGGGCACGTCAAACTTTCCAAACGAAACTATTTTCATTTAATATCTCCTAAGATTACTTTTTAAAAAGGGTTTTAGACAAATCATCTTGAATAGAATGATTTATTACCAATAATTTACCTTATTCTTAATATCAGTAAATACCCACTAAGGGTTAGCCCTTATGTGTTAGTTTGGCGTGCTAAACCATTGTATCTATGAATGTTAGGTTTCGATGCGAATCATAGTTTAGATTTATCAGATGCTCTTGATGATTTCCTAAGCAAGCACAAATTACTATAAGTTAGATGGTGGGTATTATTGCTAATGCGAGAAGGTACTTTAACCCCAACTTTTTTGTAATTTGCTGCAAAAGCTGTGGTTAGAAGAGTAACCATGATTGGTCTTATTGATGGCTTAGAAAGAGAAGGCCTTGTGGTTAAGATTGGTAGATGACATTGATCGCAGAAAATATTCAATTAAGCCAACTTCACCTGGCCAAGCTAAGCTAACACATAAGGGTTAACCCTTAGAGGGTATTTACTGATATTAAGAATAAGGTAATATTTTTGCTTAAATTTTTGTTACCTATTTAATTAGTTACCTAATTAAATAGCTTATTTAAAGACTATCAAATATAACTGTATTTTTAGATGTAAATACCTGGAGAAATTGAAATGAGCAATAATATTAAATCTATCATTGAGGCTGCCAATTTGGCGTGGAATCAAGCACTAAATTCCGGCAACACAAAATCACTAGCAGCGCTCTATGCAGAAAATGCAATGCTATCCCCAGGAAACGGCAGGACGCTAGTTGGGCGTATCGAAATTGAGAATTTATTCAAATCGTTTATTGAAAATGGGGTACATAACCATACCCTAGAGGTCATCAAAGTTGGTGAGGATGAGAAAGTAATTTACCAAGTTTCCAAATGGAACGCAAATGGGGCAGAATCTAATGGAACCCCGACCACTTTTGGAGGAATTACGACGAGTGTATTGGAGCAAGATCAAGATGGTAAATGGCTGACACGTTCACATGTGTGGAATACTGAAAATTAAATAGACTGTTTAGGGGGGGGCGATGAAGATCGCGTAATGATGAATCTTGCATGTTTAGGAGACCTATCATTGCCTGGAGATGTCGGATGGCTTGCCTGCAAAGGTGCCTCTACATAATTAAAATTTATACCTCTAAATTACAAAGTGGATTGTTAAAAGGACATGCATTTTCTCATCATTATTCATTGATTTTTTTAAGTGGTTTTATTTTTAATATGGGGGACGACACCATAGATAACCCAGTGTATTA
>CANNLO010000100.1 GCA_947505055.1 Methylococcaceae bacterium
CTTTGACCTGCCAGGGTGCTTGCAGGCCTAAAGCCATGCTAAATAAGATTTCACTATTCATGGCTATATTATATAGTGCTACCCACTACGAATCACATAGAGCCTAAAATAATTTAAAAAATACCACTAAAGATTTTACTTTAGTACGAAAATATATATTCTAAGAGGCAATCGGCTGTCCCTATTATTTGAGACCCTGCGATTTTCCATGCCTGACTTGCTAGGCATTAGCTTTTTCTCTTAAGGTTTAAAAATAACGCTTAATCTAAAATCCATGTTCATTAAACACTATGTAGTTTAAATAGTACAGTGACAGTTTGATGACATGTATTACATGTCATCAAACTGTCACTAACAATGATTCTTAATGACATTAAGAAACACTGCTAAATCAATCAATTTTTTCCAGCGCCGGAGTTTCTTCTTTAAACAATTCGCTTAACAAGTCAAGCTGAGCATTGAATTGAGGTAAAGCAGGAATTGGCCAGGCTTTTCCTGTGATGCGGGACAATAAATTATTCAACCAAGGGCGATCGGATGTAGCGTGATGAATAATAAATCGGTAGGATTCACCATCGCTGAATACCGCAAAATTTTCCAGGCACACTTCAATTGTATCCTCTTCGCCATAAAGCCTGGTTTTAACGTAAATTTTTCGAGCTTCAAGGTCAAAATTAAATTCAGTTAATTCTGCAATGCCTTTAAGGATGATATTTGATACCCATATGATCAAAATGTTGGGTGTTAAATAGATAACCATTTTTAGTAAGCTGGATTTGATACTCATTTTAAGCCTTCATTCGCCAACTGGATAAGGGCGATTATTGTTGAAAATTGTTGTTCTGCCAAGCTCGGTTGTCGATGCCTCTCACACCGAGTTACTAGAAATTATGTCAGCGATGCGGTTTACCGAGGCTCACCGCATTAATAGTTGAACTTACTCTTTCAACGCCTTCAACACCGCCTGCATGGTCGCATTGGCATCGCCAAACAACATGCGGGTGTTCTCCAATACGAACAAGGGATTACCGACGCCGGCATAACCAGAGGCCATACTGCGCTTAAGAACAACCGTAGTTTCACCTTTCCAGCATTCCAGTACCGGCATACCGGCGATTGGACTGTTGGGATCATCCAACGCCGAAGGGTTGACGATGTCGTTGGCGCCAATGACGATGGAAACATCCACATGAGCCCAATCTTCATTGATTTCATCCATTTCATAAACAATGTCATAAGGCACTTTGGCTTCGGCCAACAACACATTCATGTGCCCCGGCATACGTCCGGCAACCGGATGGATGCCAAAACCTACTTTTTTGCCCTTTTCGCGCAACAGTTTGGTGATTTCATTAACCGTGTGTTGAGCCTGCGCTACTGCCATGCCATAACCGGGAATGATCATGATATTTTTGGCATCTAATAACAGTTGCGCAGTATCTTCAGCGCTGATCGGCTGAACTTCACCTTCAACGATTGCCGCTTCACCACCGGAACCGGTGCCAAAACCACCGGCAATGACGCTGATAAAGTTGCGATTCATTGCCCGACACATAATGTAGCTCAAGATTGCACCGCTACTGCCAACCAAGGCACCGGTCACTATCAACAAATCGTTGCTTAACATAAAGCCGGTTGCCGCTGCAGCCCAACCTGAATAGCTGTTTAGCATCGACACCACCACCGGCATATCCGCGCCGCCAATCGCCATAACCATGTGAATACCGAATATTAGCGCAATCGCTGTCATAATCCATAACGGAACAGAGCCACCGCCGGTTTCGGTTTGATGTAAAAATAGCCCGCCCAAGACAATTACAGCAATCAGCAAACACAAATTGAACCAATGACGACCCGGCAATAACAGCGGTTTACCGCTGATACGCTCACTAAGCTTGCCAAAAGCGATCACCGAACCTGAAAAAGTCACGGCCCCGATCAAAATACCTATATAAATTTCTATTTCGTGTATGTTTTTTTCTACGCCGCTCAGACTTATCGAACTGTCCATGAAATTAGCGTAACCCACCAATACTGCAGCCATACCGACCAGGCTGTGCATGATGGCGACCAGTTCCGGCATTTGCGTCATTTCAACTTTTAGCGCGGCTCTGGCACCAATCGCACCGCCAATCAGCAAGGCGATAATCAAAATGACATAGGAGCTGACAGAAGCGCTTAAGGCGGTAGCGATAATGGCAACTGCCATACCTAACATACCGTAATAATTACCGCGACGTGCCGTTTCCTGATTACTTAAACCACTTAGACTTAAAATAAACAGAATGGTGGCGACGATGTAAGACATCGTGACTAAACTTTGGGACATCATATTCTCCTGTTATTTTCTGAACATTTCTAACATACGACGCGTGACTAAAAAGCCGCCGGCAATATTGATAGATGCAATGAGTATCGCCAGGCCGGCAAGGATGTTGATATTAACGTCCGGCGAGGAAACCTGCACCAGAGCGCCAATGACAATAATGCCGCTGATGGCGTTGGTCACACTCATTAAGGGCGTATGCAACGAGGCCGATACATTCCAGATCACCTGATAACCGATGAAACAGGCCAACACAAATACCGTGAAATGCGCCATAAATGACGCGGGAGCGACCGAACCGATACCAAACAGAGCCAAACCGGCAATGATTAACGGTATAAATTGCTTGATCGATGCAGGAATAAGGGAGTTTTTTTGTTGCTCAAGCACATCCGCGCAAGCCGGTGCTTCGGTTTGCGGTGCAGGCGCGGCAGAGAGTTTTGGCAGTGGTGGCGGCCAGGTAATTTTGCCTTCTTTAATCACAGTGGTGCCGCGTATTACTTCATCATCCATATTGACGTTGAGTATGCCATTTTTTTCAGGGCACAGTTCTGTTAACAAATGTCTGAGATTGGTGGCATATAGCTGACTCGACTGATTAGCCAGACGACTGGGTAAATTGCTGTAGCCGATAATGGTCACGTCGTGTTTGACCACCACCTGATCTTTCTCGGTCAAAACACAGTTGCCGCCCTGTTCTGCAGCCAGATCGACAATAACACTGCCTGACTTCATGGATTTAACCATGCCTTCCGTAATCAGCTTGGGGGCCGGTTTGCCAGGAATCAGTGCTGTAGTAACAATAATATCAACTTCCATCGCCTGTCTTGCGAACAAGGCCATTTCAGCTTCGATAAATTCCTTGGACATGGTTTTGGCATAACCGCCGGTTCCTGAGCCTTCTTCTTTAAAGTCCAGCAGTAAGAATTCAGCATCCATGCTTTCAATTTGTTCTTTAACCTCAGGTCGGGTATCAAAAGCCCTGACGATTGCACCCATGCTTTTTGCTGTACCAATGGCGGCAAGACCGGCAACGCCGGCACCGATAACCAAAACCTTGGCTGGCGGGATTTTACCGGCAGCGGTAATCTGACCGGTAAAAAACCGTCCAAAATGTTGCGCAGCTTCAATGATGGCGCGATAACCGGCGATATTGGCCATGGAACTTAAAGCATCAAGCTTTTGTGCTCGAGACATGCGAGGCACGCTGTCCATTGCCAACACCGTGGCATTTTTAGCAGCCAGTTTCTGCATTAAGGCTTCATTTTGAGCCGGCCAGATAAAACTGATCAAATGGCCGTTTTGGGATAACAAATCTATTTCGTCGTGAGCCAAACCCGGATGTAGTTCCGGAGCACGAACTTTCATAACAATGTCAGCACTTTTCCATAAGGTTTTGGCGTCATCAATAATTTCAACGCCGACTTCCTTATAGTCTTCGTCAGAAATATTCGCGGCCAGACCCGCGCCCTTTTCGACAAGAACCGAAAAACCCAGTTTTATAATTTGTTCGGCGGCCTCCGGCGTCGTGGCCACACGTTTTTCACCCGGGTGAATCTCTTTAGGTATACCAATCTTCATACAGTCTCCAATGCGAGTAGTTTAGAGCATAGTGCGCAAAGGTTTTGACCAGCAGTCAAAACCCCAGCCCTGAGGATATGAGATTAAGCGATGTTTATCAATAAAAAAGATACATGCAGCATGAGTGAGCTTAATTCTTCAGTTCGGCAAGAGATTGGATTATTTCTAACCGAGCTGGACTGAGAGGTTTCGCGATAAAACTTATTTTAAGTTTAGCAACCGTCCATGCTTAAGAAATAAAGGATTGATGAGCCATAGATAGAGCTGCACAAACACAGTTCCAATCGTCAGTAATAGGACTTTGCCTGCTGCTTTAGCCAAGGCGGCTTGAGGTCGTAATAGTTTAAGAACAGGCAATAGTTTCAATAAGGCGGGAGCGAATTTATTGATAAGCCAGAGTGCAAATGCAACAACTATAACACTGACAGGAATAGCCCCGGATAACAGTCCGGCAATTTGCGGCCACAAAAAATAAAGTAATACAGTGATTATTAAAACCAAAGGTACCCATAGCCATGGAAGTAAGGCTATGGCTTTTCCGAAAGTCAATTGAGCGACTTTTAATTGCTTCAGATAGTCCGGAGTCGGATTTTTCATCCATTTTTCAATACCCAAAAATGTCCAATTTTTATTGGGTGGCAAGGAATCAGAGTTTCTGATAATGGAATGGTTGGTGTTATTTTTGAAGTTTGTAAGCTCATTTTTGCTCATTAGATAAGCATCTAACATCAGTGAATAGGCTTCCACTTCAGTAAAGGCATCCAGATCGGTGCGCATTCGGGATAAGCCATACTGCACGGCTGGATCGACGCCAAAGTTTAGTGAGGTTGGAACAATTGGGATGTCAGGTGTCTGAACATTTTGATTGTCGAACCAGCCAATCTGTTGAATCCCCAAGCCTTCACGCAAACTCAGGAAGGCAACATCATTTTCATGACGACTGTCGATAAGATGCAATAAACCTTCGGTTCTCACGCGATCTTGCAGAATGCTACTAACACGCAGCGCTACGGGGATGGTGTCGACTGCCGGGCTGTTTTCTGTTCCCATCTGCCCGGCCGCATCACTGATTACAAAACAACTGCAGCCATATTGCATTAGTCCTTCAATACCTTGATTATCAAAGACGCCTCCATCGACCAGTTGTACCCGAATAGGTTCCTGCTGCTCCCGGTTATAATAGAGATGACTAACCGCCATTGGATCAAAAAGTACGGGAACGCAGGCAGAAGCGGCAACCGCATGACTTAAGGAAAACAGTTGCTGATTAATAGGTTGTTCAATCATATTGTCGTAGTTATCCGCTCTGCGCAGCCGGATTGGTTTTTTGTCGATTTTGTCTATGTGATCAGTGCGGGGTTCGCCCATGGTCTGGGCGGTAAACTGCCAATTACGGCCACTGTTTAATGAAGTGGCATTTATAACTAGAATGGGAACTTTTGCCTTTAGGTTTTTATTATCAGTAAGGGGGTGAAAGCGGGTATTGCCATCTGGATAGATTTTTAACTGCTGCATTTGCACGGGATTCGCTACACCATTTAAAATTTCCTGATATAGCTGGTCGTTATATAACTTGGCAATATAATCACTTCGCGAATATTCAAATAATACCATTTTGAAATTGGCTACAAAATTGGTGAAAGTGGACATGCGAATATTTTTCTCTGTCGCTTTCAAAAAATCAGTTTCAATAGTTTTAACAATGTCCACATAATGCTGATCGGTAATGGCGTTATTCGGCATGGATTCCAGTAATTTTTTCAGATGTAAATAATACAAGGCACCAATGATAGAGCCTCCTGAAACAGTTGATATGACTTCAACATGTCGCAGTAACTTTTGCTCCGCCATTTGCGCAAGAATACCAATGTGAAAAAATGAGGCGCGAAAACCGCCACCAGAAAGACCTAAACCAAGTTTATCGACATACTGACTATTTTCTGAGTTCATGACATCTCCTATATTATTCGAATAAAACCAAACCTGAGTTTCAGGAATCGAGTAACTTTTAACATGAATCTTTTTCTGTGTATGTCCGTTAAAACTTACAAAGCCTCTTATATAGGGTTTTTCTTTCTTGTGCTTAAGTACTATTTTGACTTTATCATTACCAATACTGAATCCCATGTTTAACAAATATGACAAGAGAAAGAAGTAATGAAGTTAATCAATAATTTCCAACAGATTTATCAATGCAATAAAAAGGCGGAAAAAGTATAAAGCGTTGTCTTGATAATTAGATTTTTATGAGGTTTTATCGCCCCATTTGTTTTGTAAATAGTCACTACGCGTATCAAATATTTCTTCAAGTTTATTCGCTATCAAAACCCTGTTTATCAACTGTCCCAGCCAACCCAATGGCATAGCGTAAAACATGATATCTTCAAGCAGCAAACCATTTTGTGTTTCAGTCAGGCACACTTCATGACTCCAGAATTTAAAAGGGCCAATACGTTGTTCATAAATAAAACGTTTAGGTTCCTCGCAATGACTGACCTCCGATAACCAGGCCATGGGAATTCCCGACACGGCTTTCATCTGATAGCTAATCATCAAACCGGCATATATTTGTTCAGGGACTTTAGAAATAATGGTCACATGAAAAAATGAGGGTGTAATGTCGTTAAGGTTGTAAGGTGACGAAAAAAAAGCCCATGCTTCTTTGCTGGTGACATTCAGATATTGCTTTCGATAAAGTTGATAAACCTTCATGTTATTATTTAAGTGTTTTACGTATATTGACTATATGTTGAATCATTATTTTTCTTCCTGGCAATAGCATTAGTGCGTATTAAATTTCTAACTTTATCATCTGCTAACGACCAGTTAATAATCTCGTTCAGCTCACGAAAACAACCCAAACAAATATTAAGTTGATCTAATTGACAATAGCCTGTGCAAGGTGATTGCACTGTATTTGTTTCATAATGCATTATAGAAATAGGTTGTATTTTAGTTGAGGGCTGATGTTTTTTGCTGAATTTGACAGTCATATTTGATGACTTGCATTGAACTATTACAGATGTATTTTTTCCATAAAAAATACATCTTACAAGAAATACTGTTAATCCTGGTTATTTATTGATTTAAAGAAAAATCGGTGCCATCACCAAGGTGACGGTTGCCAGCAGTTTGATCAGTACATGTAAACTCGGACCTGCGGTATCTTTAAAGGGATCACCCACTGTGTCACCGACTACGGCAGCACCGTAAATAGGGTTCATGACCTTGTTTCCATATTGATCGATAATATGTTTTCCGCCGTAGGCTCCACTTTCCACATATTTCTTTGCGTTATCCCAGGCGCCGCCTGCATTATTCAAATAAAGCGCCATTAAAATCCCGGTGATGGTCGCGACCATCAGCATTGCAGCAACACTTTGGGCAGCGATTAGCGGCCCTTCCATGCTAATGAATAACTTAAATGATAAGCCAACTGCAATGGGAGCCAGCACCACCAGCAAGCCCGGAACAACCATGTTGCGTAAAGCGGCACGAGTTACAATATCAACGCAAGCGCCATAATCCGGCTTATAACCCTCGGGAAACTGAATTATGTCGTTGACACGGGGTAGTTTGGCATATTGCCGACGGACTTCTTCAATAATGCTTTTGGCAGCGGTTCCTACTGCTCTAATAGTCATAGAACAGAACAAAAATACCAGCATCGCTCCTAATAATGCGCCGACAAAAATCACGGGGTTACCCATATTAACGCCGAACGCAACCGTTTCATCGAGACCGGCATAGTTTTTAACTTCATCGATATAAGCTTGAAACAATAGAAAAGCGGCAAGTCCCGCACTTCCTATGGCATAACTTTTGGTTAGTGCCTTGGTGGTGTTGCCTACCGCATCCAAGGTGTCGGTACGCTGACGAATATCGTCGGGCTGTTCGCTCATTTCGATAATGCCGCCGGCATTATCAGTAATAGGGCCAAAAGCATCCATAGCGAGTATGTAGGCGGCAGTAGCCAGCATGCCAACCGTGGCAACTGCCGTTCCAAAAAGACCGGCGTGAGGCAAACCGCTGGTGGCACCAAAATAATAGGATCCCAGTAAGGCGGCAGCAATAACCAGGGTTGGCATCCAGGTGCACTCAAAACCAACGGCGGTACCTTCAATAATATTGGTAGCCGGGCCGGTAATACTGGCTTCTGCGATGGCTTGAACCGGGCGATATTTATGTTGGGTGTAATATTGGGTAATAAAACTAAAGGCTACGGAGCTTATTAATCCAATAACTCCGCAAAGAAAAAAATGCCAGCAGGCATCGGGTGCGGCCGGGCTGTTAAGCAGCCAATGGGTTGCCAGACCAAACAGCGGTAGCACTAAAATCGAACTGATGAAATAGCCACGATTCAGGGCCTGCATCGGATCTTGCGATTCGCTGCTAAGATGAACAGCAAGAATGCCGGCCATACTGGCAATAATGCCAAAGGCTCGTGCAACCAGCGGAAACATCATTACGCCGATTATACCGGCACTAAATTCCATGTTGGCCTTTTGTGCTGCGATAGCGAGGCTGCTGCCGAGAATCATGGCACCTATGTTTTCGGCAGCGGTCGATTCGAACAAATCAGCGCCACGACCCGCGCAATCGCCGACATTATCACCGACAAGATCCGCAATAACCGCTGGATTGCGAGGGTCATCTTCGGGAATGCCGGCTTCAACCTTGCCCACCAGGTCTGCCCCGACATCGGCGGCTTTGGTGTAGATGCCGCCGCCGACTTGAGCGAACAACGCGACGAAAGACGCGCCAAAGCCATAGCCGACGATCAGTAGCGGAATCTTGGCGACATTGATGTCTGGTGTTAGCAGCTTAACGAGAGTAAACAGGCCGGTTACACCTAAAAGACTCATGGACACCACTACCAGTCCCGAAACCGCACCGGCTCGCAGCGCAATTTGAAGTGCATCATTAACGCTGGAGCGAACTGCGGCGGCGGTGCGAATGTTGGCGCGGATACTCATCCACATGCCGATATAACCAGCAAACACTGAACACAGCGCACCAAAGATAAAAGAAAGACTAATCCAGCTGGCTAATTGCAGTGAAGTAGATACTGGATCAAATTCTCGATGGTCACGAAACCAGCCATAGCCGACAAAAAGTGCCAAAGCGAATAGGGCGCTGAGTATTAAAATCGTGCGATTCTGCCGACGCAGAAACGCTTCAGCGCCTTCTTTAATCGCGTCAGAAATACTCCGCATGACAGCGTCGCCGGTGTCTCTGGCAAGTACCCATTTGACCAGCCAGCCTGCAAAAGCCAGTCCAAATAACGTAATGCCAAATATAAGGCTCACCAGTGATGTAAAATTTGCAGTTAGCATTTAATAACTCCGTTAATTCCCGAAATGGTGCATTTTAAAGTAAGAAAGACCATTAAGTAATGGATTGCAGCTCTGGTTTTGTAATCCAAACATTATTTAATCAGTATCCACTTGAAAATTTAAATGATTGATTGGGCGAATTTAATAACTCTTCAAAAGCATCTTAAACGTGCATCGGGGCGGAGGTTTTATGATAGGAACGGCACAAGCCGTTTTGCAAGAATATACTTAATTTATTTCACAAACTCACCCTCCTGATAAATAGACAATAAACTAAAAATCTCATTTTCGGTATATCGTAAAATACTTAGAGGGGTATGTGGTAATGGGATTTTCACGAGCGGTGTTAGGCTATCGCCACCTAAACGTTGGATTTCTAAATGTGTTGGCATCCGTGTTTCCAGGGTTTAGCGAACTGGTGCTTGATTGAGTTGGTTTTGATATATTGGGATCTTGCCGACTTTAGGGTTAGCTGATCTCGTACAATCCTTTCCGGCAGGTATAATGAACTTTTACATTTTTCGATTTTATCAGTAATCATGACCGTAAATATAGATGTGCTCTGTGTAGGGCATGCTTCATATGATTTAATCTTTTCGGTAAACCACCATCCTGGTGCGGATGAAAAAATTGTTGCCGACAGTTTGCAGGGTTGCGGCGGAGGTCCTGCGGCTAATGCTGCTGTTTGTATTGCCAGGCTGGGTTTATCATCCGCATTTGCCGGATATTTGGGCTGCGATTTATATGGCGACAAACATGTTCAGGAACTGATTGATTATGGCGTAAACACTCAATTTATTGTTCGGGGAGCTTCTCCAACTCCATTGTCGACTGTCTTGGTTAAATCCGATGGCAAGCGCTGTTTAATCAATTACAAAGGTGACACTCGTGCGTTATCTGCTGATGCGCTGGATTTTAAGTCAGTCTCGGCAAAGGTTCTGCTGTTCGATGGTCATGAGCCGCATCTTTCATTACCACTGGCTGAACAAGCCCGGCAAGACAGTATTCCGACAGTTTTGGATGCAGGTTCTGTGCATGAAGGAACGCTGGCTTTGATGGATCGTGTCGATTACCTGGTTTGCTCAGAAAAATTTGCTCTTCAATTTGCAGGTAACGAACATAAAGCCTTAAGCCAACTCGCTGAACTTGCTCCCACCGTGGTTATTACGCTGGGTGAACGCGGGCTGATTTGGCGACGCGGCAATGAGGAGGGTAGGTTAACGGCTTATCCCGTTTCAGTTGTAGATACTACCGGTGCTGGGGATGCGTTCCATGGTGCTTTTGCGGCGGCATTGGCTGTTAACATGGATTGGCAATCGCTACTTCGCTATGCCAGTGCTGCGGGCGCTTTATGTTGTATGCGAATGGGTGCGAGACTGGGATTATCTGGCCAACAAGAACATGCGGCGCTGTTTAACAGTAGAGTCTTGGAAATAGGATAAGGTAATACAGTATTTGAAGTTCAAAATCTTTAGGCTTGCCATAACTTATATTCCAATTGTCCTATTGGCTATATAAATTGAAATGCTTAATATAATGTGAAACAATTCAAGTCTAATATAAACTTATCGGGATTAATACCTTTAAAGGTTTGTCCTGATTTTTCTTTAATGATTAACTAACTATAGTGGTGTGAGAATTTAATTATGAATAAGTTACTAATAACTTTATTAAATATTTTTTTAATATCGGGTTGTGCCACTTATGGTGGTTATACTCCCACAGTAGACGATAGTATCTATAACCAAAATCAACAAGCTTACCAACCACCGCCACCGCCACAACAACTTTTCCAACGCCAGCAGGTTTTCAATAAACGTGGTAAACCGGAACTTGATAAGCAAGGCAACCCGGTTTATAAACAAGTGCCTGTCGTCGATCAAAATGGCCAGCCTGTGTATCAACAGGCGCCGCAAGCTCCACAACAACCTCAGGGACCTCGTAATTCGGCCAATCAAGACGCAGCAGAATGTCAGCAAATGGCAAAAAATGCTTCCAACACGGCTATGGAAACCTTACAAGGCGGGGCTGTTGGTGGTCTTGTTGGAGCAGCCGGCGGCGCGGCGCTCGGAGCTATTATGGGTAGTCCTGGACAAGGTGCAGCTATTGGTGCGGCGGCGGGTGGTATTGGTGCGGGTGCTTATCAAGGATTATCGGCCGATCAAAAGTATAAGCAAATCTATAATAACTGCATGAGAAATCGCGGTCACAATGTAATAAATTGATTACGGATTAAATGGGATTTTCTTTATGTTGGGTGGAATATATGAAACCCAACATAAGGTATCAAATTGTCATCAATAAAGTTAATGATGGTAAATCGTTAAAGCTATTAAGATCAAACAACCCCGCCATTTTCTATGCGATTTCGACCATTATGTTTGGCTTTATAAAGAGCAGAATCGGCAGACTTAATAAGACGAGTGGCAATTTCATCGATATTGACGATTGATTTTGCGATCGGGACATGGGTTGACACGCCGATAGAAATAGTTATCGGAATTGAAACGCCGTTGAAGGTGATCGGTAAGGTCTGAATAGCTTTACGTATCCGTTCTGCAATTTCCAGCGCTCTGACTTCATTGGTATTGGACAGTAAACCGACAAACTCTTCACCACCATATCTGACAAAAACATCATTGTCTCGTAACTGGTTTTTTATGGTAGCCGCAACCAGCGACAAAACTTTATCTCCACCTTGATGACCATGTTTGTCATTAACAGACTTAAAAAAATCTATATCAAAGAATTGGCAGGACACCGGTTCTGCCGTGCGTTGGCAGGCGTTTAATTCTTCACCGATGCGTTGATCCAAAAAACGTCTGTTATTAATGCCGGTCAAGGTGTCTATATAGCTGACACGTCTGATTTCTTCAACGTTAAGATTATTTTCTAGGCAAACACTGAGCACTGAGCTGAGGTGTTCAATAAAATCGGTAGCCATGTTATTGGCGAAGCGATCGGCTTGGTAACTACCCAGATTTAAGCTTCCGAGATTCCTACCGCGTCGGCTTAAAGGCGTAATGGCAATGCTGGCAGGCAGTCTATCAAAAGGAGGAAAAAAATTTGCGTATTGATTGTGTTGATAGATGCCAATATACGGTACGTTGTTGGAGTTTAAGGTTTTCTCATCATCCAGAAGAATTAAACCGGTTTTTGAACTGAAGGGGTAACCTTTATCACTAAGTGTTTTTGATATTTCTCCCGTTTCATCGACCAGGCATAAGCTGATCACATCAAGATCAAAATAGTTTTTAGCCTCATCCAGTAAATGATCAATAGTGTCCGATAAGTTGTTTAATTTAAGCAACCGCATTTCAAAAGCCTGGAATTTTTGCAAAGTGGCGCTGTTTTTCTGGACGCGATCGAGCATGGATTCTAATTTGTTCTGTAGCAAGATCAAGTCGGCTGTTAAATCTTCTTCCAAGTTATTCTCTGAATAATTTAAATAATCGCGTAAGACTAGCAGTTTCTGCGAAAAATACTTAATCAATATTGTCTCTATTTCACCTATTCAAGATATTTTTGCGAAAAAAAGGGGTAAGTGCTGTTGTATAATTAAAATAAGTCGGTATATGGGTTTGTTGTAAATCGGTGCAAATAAACAGTTAAATGGTTGTTTTGCACGTACAGACGTTGATTTGAATATAAAGCTTGTTAAATACCTAATTAAAATCAGTTTCTTATGTTTTTTTAGGAGGTTGACATATAAATTGCTTATATCTTGGTTAAATATTTTTTATATACGAGGAGCTGATATGAGTGAGTCATCCCTGGCTGTATTACCAAAATCGGGTTTAGAAGGTTTAGAAGAAAACTGGCGCAGTGATTTGTTGTCGGGTTTTCTGGTTTTTCTGATTGCCTTGCCTTTATGTCTGGGCATTTCAATGGCGTCAGGCTTTCCACCTTCGGCGGGTATTATTACGGCAATTATTGGCGGAATGTTGGTTTCGCGAATC
>CANNLO010000101.1 GCA_947505055.1 Methylococcaceae bacterium
ACCTTGACTTGGTTTTTCGGCGGCAGAACCAGGCAATACGATACCACCGGGAGTTGTAGTTTCTTCTTCAACGCGTTTAACTATGACTCTATCGTGTAACGGACGTATATTCATCTATATCTCCTAACATTAAAATTAAAGGGTAAACTTTTGTTATTAGCACTCGCTAGTAATGAGTGCTAATTCTAATGAGCTTTTGCAATGTGTCAAGTTCTTTTGGATAAAATCTAATATTCAACAAACCCCAATTTAGCGATATTTCCGTTTATTTTTAATCAGTAAAAATGATCAAATAGCATAGAAAATCATGTATATTCATCACAACAAACCACCTTCCCATCATTAGCGCTCTATTTATGAACGACAACCAATTACTACGATATAGCCGCCAAATTATGCTTCCTCAAATTGACATTGAGGGGCAACAAAAACTACTTTCAGCCAATATTTTGATTGTCGGTGCTGGTGGACTCGGTTCACCCGCTGCCATGTATCTTGCTGCAGCAGGTGTCGGCACTATCACTATTTATGATGATGACGTTGTAGACTTATCCAATTTGCAAAGACAGATTACTCATCACACCTCAGATATTGGGTCTGATAAAGTTATTTCAACCCGACAAACACTCAGCAGTCTAAATCCTGATGTCATCATCAAAGCGGTCAAACAAAGACTGGACGGCGAACAACTTGATTGGGAGGTCAATCAAGCCGATGTAGTTTTGGACTGTAGCGATAATTTTTCTACTCGATTTTCGATTAATAAGGCTTGTGTTAAAAACCAAACTCCTTTGGTTTCAGGCGCAGCGATTCGCTTCGAAGGTCAGGTGACAGTCTTTACGCCAGGCAAAAATCAAAGCCCCTGTTACAACTGTCTGTATCACAATGAAGGTGAGGATTTGCAAAATTGTGCTACAAATGGAGTTATAGCACCTATTGCCGGTATAGTCGGTAGTATTCAGGCATTCGAAGCAATGAAGCTGATAATGAATATCGGAGAAACGTTAATCGGCCGATTATTGTTGTTGGATGGTTTAACGATGGAATGGAATACAATGAAACTCAAGCAGAATCCTGACTGCCCAACATGTAGAATAATGTAGAACCCAATAAAGGAGTTAAATTCAAGAGCTTTCCAGGTAATATTATTACTTGGAAAGCTAATAAAAAATTTTCTTCACTTTTTGGCAATTAAACTTTGAACGTATTTAATCACTTTTTCCGCAAAATCATTTACTAGTGATGGACTATCCCCATGTGGTTCAATTTCACCAAATGGCTTGTCCCCTGCCTTTGTAAATTTGTAAATAAAATAACCTAAAGGTGCAAATGCCAATGCTGCAACTATGATCATAACAAAAAACAACTCAGTAATTTCGCCCATGATTCCTCCCCTCTATAATTTTATGTGCATTATTATTTTTATGGTGCACTACGAATAATACCCTGTTCCGTTCAAAAAATCACCTTTACCTTTATTCCCAAATACGCTGTTATTTTAGTCGGTTACCATCAGTTAACCATTACAGTTTTAAAGTACAATAGAATCGGTAACTCATAACAGATTAAAACACTGCTGATAAAAAATAACTCAGCTCATATTAATTTTTTGTCTTGATAACGTGTAAAGCAGCGTTAACGATCATGTCTCCTAACTGCTTAGATTTATATTTAGTGAAATTATTGCACCTCAGGAATCGTTAAACAAATATCTAGTAATTCAAAAATTATAAGGAAAGTTATCCAAAGACCTGGATTTGCTAGGATTGATTGCTTTATTCGATGGCAAAAGTTGCGAAAAAAAAAAGTTCATCGTATACTGCAAATCAGCTTACTTGATCAAGCTAGCATAATAATTTTAAAAACTTACTGGAGGTTTACAATGAAATGGGAAACACCAAGCTACACTGACTTACGTTTTGGTTTCGAAGTAACAATGTATATCTACAATCGTTAATTCGATTGAGATAAGAAAGGGGCTCATAATGAGCCCCTTTTTTTTGCCTGTCATGTTTTATTCCCGTATCATTTGATATTTATCCCTTTCCAATCTACCTTCCAAAACATGAAAATTAGAGTTCTCGGTTCAGGTGCAGGCGGCGGTTTTCCTCAATGGAACTGCAACTGCCACAATTGCCATCGCTTGCGGCATAAGGAAATGAATGGTACCGCGCGAACACAGTCTTCAATCGCCGTGAGTACCGATGACAAAAACTGGTTGCTATTTAATACTTCTCCGGATATTCGTGCGCAACTGGAATCTTTTCCTGCTATCCAACCCAAAGAAGGTGTTCGCGATACCGGCATTAAAGCTATCATGCTGATGGACAGCCAGATTGACCATACCACAGGTATGCTAATGCTCAGAGAGGGTAAACCGCTGGAGGTTTACTGCACGGAAATGGTCAAACAGGATCTGACTACCGGCTTTCCGTTATTTAACATGCTGGCCGATTACTGCACCATCAAACATCATCCGATTCCGTTTGATGGCAGCAGTTTTGAGATTCCCGACATTAATGATTTACGTTTTTATACCCAAGCGCTAAAAAGTAAAGCGCCGCCTTATTCGCCGCATCGACATGATCCGCATGATGGCGACAATATCGGCGTGATCATCGAACAAATCTCTACTGGCAAAAAAGTATTTTATTCTCCCGGTCTGGGCGAGATAGAGCCACATGTCATGTCCGCTATGCAAACCGTAGATTGCTTGTTGGTAGACGGTACTTTCTGGACGAATGACGAAATGTGTACGCAACAGATAAGCCATAAAAAAGCACGTGAAATCGGACATTTACCGCAATCCGGTGCTGGCGGCATGATTGAAGTTTTAAACGGTGTAGCCAAAGCACGCAAAATTCTGATTCATATTAACAACACTAACCCGATTTTAGACGACGATTCCGAACAACGTAAAATACTCGATGCCGCCGGCATTGAAGTCGCCTACGATGGTTTGGAAATCGATTTATAAAGGAAGTACCATGACTATCGACAATCAAGCCTGGACTAAAGAACAATTTGAAGCCCAACTACGCGGCATGGAAAGTCATTACCACATTCATCATCCTTACCATACCTTGATGAATGACGGTAAGCTGACCAAAGCCCAATTGCAGGGCTGGGTAGCCAACCGGTTTTATTATCAAGTCTGCATTCCAATTAAGGATGCCAATATTCTGGCCAATTGTCCGGATCGTGAAACCCGCGCAAAATGGATTCAGCGGATCATGGATCATGATGGGCATCCTGGAGATCCTGGCGGCATTGAAGCCTGGATACAGTTGGGAATTGCAACTGGCTTGACCCGGGAAGACATCACCTCATTAAAACACGTTTTACCGGGCGTTCGTTTTGCGGTTGATGCCTACGTTAATTTCGCCCGCAGAGCTGAATGGCACGAAGCGGCCAGTTCCTCGTTAACCGAATTGTTTGCGCCCAAAATTCATCAACAACGCCTGGATAACTGGCCGGAACATTACACCTGGGTTGAACAGGAAGGTTATATCTACTTCAAAAAACGCCTGACCGAAGCGCGACGTGACGTCGAACATGGCCTGGCCATCACACTGGATTGGTATAAAACCCGTGAACAACAAGAGCGCATGCTACAAATTCTGAAATTTAAACTCGATGTGCTGTGGACGATGGCAGACGCCATGTATATGGCATACATTCATGAAATGCCGCCTTATTTTAATATTGAAAAATAATATAGAATAAAAAATGGCAATAACTAACTTATGAGTATGACATTGTGGCAAGCGCTAGAGAACAAACTTATCTGTTGCATTCAGGCAAATAGTCGGCTATTGACATAGAACATGTTGCAATAGAAATAAAAACAGCTAAATAATTATGAATATTAATCCAGATCTAATCCTTAAATTCTCCCCGATGCACCGTCTACAATGGGAAGAAGTACAACAAAAAGACGTTATTCTCTATCCTGAAGGCATGGTTGAACTTAACCAAAGCTCTGCAGAAATTCTGAAGATGTGTGACGGTACTCGTAACCTTGCCCAAATAGTAGATGATTTGGAGCAGAAGTTTGCAACATCAGGTCTCCAAAATGATATTACCGCTTTCCTTGAGGTCGCTTTAAAAAATGCCTGGATCCAACAAAATTAACATCACCCCGCCCCGCTGGTTACTGGCAGAATTGACTTATGCCTGTCCATTACAGTGTCCTTATTGCTCTAATCCCATTGATTATGCAAAACATCATGCCGAACTGGACACCTCGGACTGGAAGCGTGTACTTACCCAAGCTCGCAAAATGGGAGCGGTACAGCTGGGTTTTTCCGGTGGCGAACCTTTAATCCGCAAAGATTTGCCCGAATTGGTCAAACACGCAAAAGACCTAGGCTATTATTCTAATTTAATCACTTCGGGTTATGGACTAAGCGAAGAAAAAATCATCCAGCTTAAAGAAGCGGGACTTGACCATATTCAAGTCAGCATTCAGGCCAGCACCCAAGAACTAAACGATCATATTGCAGGCACAAGTTCTTTCCAGCACAAAAAAGATGTCGCTCATCTGGTCAAAAAACACGGTTATCCGATGGTGTTATGTGTGGTTATCCATCGTGAAAACATCCATCAAATGCCGCAAATCCTTGAAATGGCAGAAGAGTTGGGTGCAGATTATCTTGAACTGGCCAACACCCAATATTATGGCTGGGCCCATGCCAACCGAGATTTATTGCTACCAACCAAAGAACAGTTTGAAGAGGCCGAGCAAGCCGCACAAGCTTTTAAAGAAAAAGTAGCAGGCAAAATGAAAATCTATTATGTGGTGCCCGATTTTCATGAAGACAGGCCTAAAGCTTGCATGAACGGCTGGGGAACTACGTTCTTAACTATTGCACCTGATGGCTTAGCCTTACCTTGTCATTCTGCCCGAGATCTTCCTGGGCTGGATTGCCCGAATATCAAAGACTTTAGTATTGAAGAAATCTGGCATGAATCCAAAGCCTTCAATTTTTTTCGTGGTTTCGAATGGATGAAGGAGCCATGTAGTAGCTGCGATGAAAAGAAAAAAGATTTCGGCGGCTGTCGTTGTCAAGCTTACTTGTTAACTGGCGACATGTACAACACCGATCCGGTATGCAGCAAATCACCAAATCACAAAGTAATTGAAGAGGCAGTAGCTTCAGCAAGGGCTAGCGCTTTATCGGGCACTGAACAACCCTTAATTTTTCGAAACAGTATCAATTCCAAGAAGCTTTCTGGAGCATAGTCTCAAAGGAGCTTTAAGCTGTTTTTTCACCAAAAAAGGTCAACCATATCCAAAACCGTTTTATAACTATTCAGGGATTTTTATATAACTTAATAGAGGCTTAATGTCGTTTAATGCACCGAGCACCGAAGCTTTCAGCCGCATAGGCACGGAGTGGTGAGTCTTTTAAGGTACTTAACAGGCTGGCTATTTTTACAATATTTCGGTGAAATCAGAGAGATGTTATGGTGTGACGTTACCCTGATTACTTGTTAGAGGTGGTTTTATTGCCAAAATAGTTTTTTTATGGCATCGCCCCTTATCAGCTCAGTTAATGGTTAAGAATTTTGGAATAAGTCGACCAGCTTTTTAAAAAATATTAACCACATTAAACGTTGATTAAACTAGATACCTCCAAACAGATTAGTAGTTCATTCTCTCTTATGGCGTGATTATTTTGGCATTTGGTTGGGGGAATTGTATGTTTTGTAATTAATCCATGAAATATTTGGATTTAAGGTGTCGGTGTTTTTGCAAAAATCAACATGAATCAGTCAGTTTTTTATTGGGCGAAAAGTAGTTTAACAAAGCCGTGTAATGTACAATGTTTAAAATAATTGGTTTGGGCAAAAATACAAATCGTGTTCTTAATCGTGTCTTTTTATAAGCGGCCAAATATTGGTTATTTCTATCAGTCACTTACACTTTATTCAAATTCGGCCGTCGGGACCCAATATACCCCGTTAGGGAATTTCTCTAGCGGGGTGTTTTTTTGTTTGTTAGAATGAAAAATTATTGTAAATAGGTTAATTGCTTAGTATTGTCCTACAGCAAAAAAATAAACTATACTTTGGTTACTAAACGTTCGATATTGCAATATTAACTTAGATTTTTGCTTCGAAAATTAATGGAGATAACAATGGCAAGTATTCTTGCAGTTGACGATTCAGCTTCAATGAGAAAAATGGTTTCTTTTACCTTAAGAGCAGCTGGATACGATGTTGAAGAAGCAGTCGATGGAGTTGATGCTTTAGAAAAAGCAAAAGCCAGAACATTTGATTGTGTAGTAACCGATGTAAATATGCCAAATAAAGACGGAATTACTTTAATTAGGGATTTACGAGCACTTCCAGATTATAAATTTATTCCTATGTTGATGCTAACAACAGAATCAGGAATAGAAAAAAAACAAGAAGGTAAGGCAGCCGGTGCAACTGGGTGGATGGTTAAACCTTTTAATCCTGATCAATTATTAAAAACATTACTAAAAGTTTTGGGCTAGTTGATATTATCGTGCCTAAGTGTGTTAATCACATGAAGCAAAATCCAGTCATATTGCTTATCCAATCAATACAGTTCATATTGAATATATAGATGAATATTTTGTCTTTTATACAGTATACGACTCATGTAATTTTTTGGTTTAGTATTTAATCTTGTTTAAATGTATTTAGGCACGCACAGGTAAGTCTATGTCAATTGATATGTCACAATTTCATCAAGTGTTTTTTGAAGAATGTTTCGAAGGCCTTGAAGCAATGGAGTCAGGATTGTTAACACTTGATATGGGCGATATTGATTCGGAAATAATCAATACCATTTTTAGGGGTGCACATTCTATAAAAGGTGGAAGCGGTACTTTTGGTTTTACTGTTGTTGCAGAATATACCCATATCATGGAGACCTTGCTTGATGAAATGCGGGATGGACGTAGAAAAGTAACTCAGCCGGCCGTCGCTGTTTTACTTGAGTCCGTTGATTGTTTAAGAGAAATGCTGACTGCGATACAGAATGACGAGGATGTTAACAACGACAGTGTGGCCAAGCATAAAAAGGCCTTGGAAATTGTACTTAATGGCAGTTTTTCTGATGAAGAAGTAATGACTCCAGAGACGGAGATCGTGAGAGAAGACGCTAATGTTGATATTGTTTTTGAGACTATTGGCGAAGAATCTTTTCAAACAGATGAGCAAGGCTGGAAAATTGCTTTTTGTCCTTATTTGGATTTACTTAAAACTGGCAATGATCCGGTACGATTATTTCGGGAGTTAAACGAATTAGGTGAATTAACAACGACAGTTAATATTCAGGATGTGCCTGGTTTTTATGAAATAGATCCTGAGGAATGTAATATGTCCTGGGATTTAAAAGTTATTGGTGATATTTCTGGAGATGAGATAAGGGAAATATTTAATTGGGTTGAGGGGGACTGTGAAATGGAAATTGAACCTTTAGCTAAAGCCAAGAAGCCTGCGCCTGCTGTGAAAATCATAGATACCCCCCCAGTTCTTAATATTGAACCCGAGCCTGTGCCTTTACAGATTCTAAACAATAATCCTGATCCAAAAACCGTTGACAATAAAGCCAAGGTGATTATGGACGCCAAGAAATCAGACCCTCAAGATCCTGAACACGAAGCAGCTAAAACAGCAAAAGCCAGTTCTATCCGTGTCGATACAGACAAAATAGATACGCTTATTAATATGGTTGGCGAGGTTGTGATTACTCAATCCATGTTGGGTTTGGTCGGCGAAAACTTTACTATGGATAAAGTAGGGCAACTTAAACGAGGACTGGCTCAGTTAGAACGTCATACGCGCGATTTACAACAGAGTGTCATGAATATCCGGATGTTACCCATCAGTTTTGTTTTTAGCCGTTTTCCTCGCTTAGTTCATGATATCAGCAGTAAATTGGACAAAAAAATCGTACTGAAGCTGGTTGGAGAAAATACTGAAGTGGATAAAGCGGTCGTCGAGTTGATTAATGATCCCTTGGTCCACTTAATCAGAAACAGCCTAGATCATGGTATAGAAATGCCCGCGGATCGTGTTGCTGCTGGTAAACCTGAAACAGGAACCATCGAATTAAAAGCCTATCATCGCGGCGGACACATTGTGATAGAGATTATTGATGATGGACGAGGCCTGGATAAAGACAAGTTGTTAGCTAAGGCTATAGAAAAAGGATTGGTTGAAGAAAATAACCTGCTTACTGAAAAACAAATCTTTGAGTTGATCTTTATGCCCGGTTTTTCTACGGCCGAACAGTTAACTGATATTTCGGGTCGTGGTGTGGGTATGGATGTAGTTAGACGGAATATCCAATCTTTGGGCGGCAATATTGAAATTATTTCTGAGTTGGGAAAAGGGACAACCATTGCGATCCATTTGCCTTTAACACTGGCAATTCTGGACGGACAATCGGTTGCTGTCGGTGATGAAACTTACATAGTACCCTTAGTTTCGATTATTGAATCGATTAATATTACCGAAAGAATGTTAAATAAAGTTGCCGGCAAAGGCGAAACTTTTCGTTTGCGTAATGAATATTTACCGGTTATTAGGATGCGCAGAATTTTTAATGTTAATTCAGGCGATCCGACCAAATCAAAAGAAGGTGTTATTGTGGTCGTCGAAGGGCAAGGCGAGTTGTGTTGTTTATTGGTAGACGAGTTATTAGGTCAGCAACAGGTTGTGATTAAATCATTAGAAGCCAATTACCGGCGGGTGGAAGGTGTTTCAGGTGCAACTATATTGGGTGATGGTTCCGTTGCGCTGATTCTGGATGTTCCCGGTTTGGTGCGTTTTTCAATTCGCTAATAAAAGATATAAAAACAGTTATGGCACAACAAGCTGAAAATAAAGATATTGATCAATATCACTACAGTAAAAACCTGGATAACGCCGTTCAATATCTGAGTTTTGCCTTGGGCAAGGAAGAATATGGCGTTGATATTCTTCGGGTTCAGGAAATCAGAAGCTGGGAACCGGTTTCCAGAATCCCCAATGTTCCTTATTATGAAAAGGGCGTCGTTAATTTACGTGGCTCGATTGTTCCTATTCTCGATTTAAGAGAACGTTTTAATTTGAGCAAAGCTGAATATACTCCGTTAACTGTGGTTGTAGTGCTTCAGACAGGTGATAGTATAAAAACCCGTATTATGGGGGTTGTGGTAGATTCGGTATCAGATGTTATTAGTGTTGATAAAACTGAAATTCAGGCCGCCCCTGATTTTGGAGCTAAAATCAGTAATGAATTTATTAATGGCTTGGTATCCGTTAATGAGCGCATGGTGATGTTACTTGATGTTGATAAGCTGCTGAAACTTGAGGAATTGGACCAGGATGAAAGCTAATAATTGTAATGATAGGTTTAGTCTGAAAGGTAATGTCGCATGAAAATTAATATGCCAATAACAAATAATGAGGTACAACTTAAAAAGGGTGACATCCTCGTTTCAAGAACTGATTTGATGGGCCGTATCACCTATGTTAATGATATCTTTGTTGAGATAAGTGGTTTTACTCGTGAAGAGTTAATAGGACAAGAGCACAATATCATTCGTCATCCAGATATGCCAGCTGCGGCATTTGAAGATATGTGGATGACCTTGAAGAAGCTTAGGCCTTGGCAAGGGTTGGTAAAAAACAGGTGTAAAAATGGAGATTACTATTGGATCTCTGCCAATGCCATGCCGCTTTTCAAAGATGGGAAAGTTTACGAGTATCTCTCAGTACGACATCCTTTAAAACGCGACCATGATAATAGTTTGCTCCAGGATACTGAGTTGTTTTACAAACATATCAATGAAGGAAAAGCAACGATTAGGCCTACCGGTTTAGCCGCATTAATTAAATCTGTTAGCGAAATTGCAATTGGCAAGAAAAATGCTCTTGCAGTATCGGCGTTTATGTTGCCGATCTCATTATTAATTTATCGACTTATTCTTTCCCAGGAATACCTTCTGTTATCAGTTGTTAGTTTATTAGCACTAATTGCTGCAGTTGTAAGCATTAATATGACGCGGACTATTACTAAAACGCTTGAGGATGCAATTACTGTTTGTTACCGGTTAAGTAGCGGAAGTTTTGGAAGTCGATTAGACCTTAATCGCGACGATCAATTGGGTGATTTATTGCGAAGTTTATATTGTATGGAAGTCAAGTTGGGTGTCGATTTGGCTGATGTCAGGCAGGAGGCTGCTGCTTCTAAACGGATAACACAAGCTTTGGATAACGTTAAATCCGGAGTGATGATGGCAAATAATAATTTTGAAATTATTTACTTGAACGAAAGTGTTAAGGAGATTTTTAAATCGGCCGAAAGTGATATTCGCAAACAATTTACAAATTTTGATGTTGATAAATTGATGGGTTCCAGCATTGATCAGTTTCACAAGAATCCTGCTTTTCAACGTGGCTTACTGGAAAAGTTACAAGGAAATTACTTAACTGAACAGATTGTTGCCGGTCATCATATGAGTATAAACGCAAGTCCAGTTAATGGTAATGGAGGCGAAAGAATTGGTTATGTTGCCGAATGGCAAGATAGATCACATGAAGTTTTAATTGAGCAGGAAATTGATCGCTTGGTGCAAGGAGTAAAGGCTGGAGACTTGAGTGCTCGCATAAGCTTGGAGGGTAAAGAGGGGTTTACCAAGGCTCTGTCTAGCGGCATCAATGAGCTTACTGACATGATTGAAAGTGTGTTTAGTGACGTTAACAGGGTGATGGAATCAATGGCTGAAGGAGATTTAACCATTGCTATTACTAATGACTATCAAGGTGTCTATGCCGAATGCAAAAATAATATAAATGGTACCTTGGCAAAGCTGAGTGAGTTTATTATTCAAATTAGGGATGCTGCTGATTTTATAGACAGTTCTTCCCAAGAAATGGCCAGTGGAAATAATAATCTGTCTCACAGAGCTGAGCAACAAGCTGCTAGTCTTGAAGAAACGGCGGCCAGTATGGAAGAGCTCGCCAGTACCGTAAAAAATAATGCCCAAAATACTGTTCAAGCAACTGAGGTCGTTAACTCGGCTAGTCAATTGGCACAAAAAGGCGGTGGTGTAGTGCGGTCGGCCATCGCTGCAATGCAGGAGATCAACGAAAGCAGCAATAAAATTGCTGAAATAATCGGTGTTATTGACGAAATTGCTTTTCAAACTAATCTGCTGGCCTTAAATGCCTCTGTTGAAGCGGCCAGAGCCGGTGAGCAGGGACGTGGATTTTCAGTTGTTGCAACGGAAGTTAGAAACTTGGCGCAGCGAAGTGCTACTGCTGCACAACAGAGTAATGAACTGATCCAAAACAGTGTACAGAAAGTTCGTGCGGGTACCGCTTTTGTTAATGAAACAGGTGCGGCATTGACTGAGATTGTTGAAAGCGTAGCCAAGGTTGGTGAAATTGTTGCACAAATTGCTGGTGCCAGTTCGGAGCAGTCTGCAGGAATCGAGCAAGTCAATCAAGCGGTCGCGCAAATGGATGATATTACTCAGCAAAATGCAGCGTTGGCAGAACAGGCTGCCGCTGGTAGTATTGCGATGAGCGAGCAATCTACTAATATGACCCAGTTAATCAGCTTTTTTAAGGTCAATTCAAGCGGTGCTGCGGCAATAAAAAAATCTGTTGTTAGCACTAAATCTTTGCCAGCAAAAACGCAAGTTGTAACTGCAAAAAGACTGGAACCTAAAGTTACTGTAATACAGAAGCCAATAATTGCTAGCAGTGATGAATGGGAAGAGTTTTAATAATTGACGTAGCAAACCATATCACTAACAGGAAGCTATAACGATGACAACAGATGTGCAGTCAAATAATAGTCGGGTAGAACAATTTCTCACCTTTCAGCTCGCCGGAGAGGCTTATGGCGTTGAGATTCTGAAAGTACAAGAGATTCGGGGATGGGAAGCTGTCCGTATTATTCCAAATACGCCTGCATTTGTTAAAGGTGTTTTAAATTTACGTGGCTCGGTTGTTCCCATTATTGATTTACGCGAACGTTTTTCTTTGGAACATTGTGACTATACCCCTAAAACGGTAGTGATTGTGCTTTGTGTTGAAAATGGCACTAGCCAATTTGTAATGGGTATAGTTGCAGATGCCGTTTCTGATGTATTGGATATTAATTTGGATGAAATCAAGAAAGCCCCCAATTTTGGTGCAAAAATTAATACACGTTATATGCGTGGCATGCATGTCTATAAGAAAAAGATGATTATGCTCCTTGATGTGGATAAATTACTTAATCCCGATGAGGTTGAGGGAATTGAAAGTCTGGAGTGATATGTGAGGATTGTTGCAATAATTAATCAAAAAGGTGGGGTTGGCAAGACGACGACGACTGCAAATTTATGCCATGCGATAGCACAATCGGGCTACAAAGTTACCGCTATTGATCTTGATCCACAAGGACATTTAGCAGTTTCTTTAGGAGTTACAGGGCTTAATTATGGCGGTATTGACGATGCTATGCTTAAAAATAAAACAGTTGATCAGCAACTTGTTCCTGTTAGGGATAATTTAAAATTAATTAATTCAGGAAGCAAACTTAAAGATATCGAACATTTAACTGCTCAGCAACATACTTCACGGGGAGTTTTACTTAAGGAAGCTTTACAGTCAGGACTAGATGACCAGGATTTCGTTTTTATTGATTGTCCGCCCTCCTCAGGTTTGTTGGTCGCGAATGCCTTGATTGCAGTCGATGAAATATTAATTCCCATGTCCAGTGATTTTCTGGCTTTACAGGGTCTTTCTCATCTGATGGGTACGATTAAGCGGTTTGAACAGGCGTTACAGATAAAATATAAGACCTTTTTGGTAATGTCACGGTATTCGCCTGATAGAAGAATATCCAGCCAGGTTTTGGACGTATTGCTTACGCATTTTCCTGAGCAAATATTAGCCACAGTTATAAGAGAAACGGCATTGTTAGCCGAATGTCCAAGCTTCGGTAAAACAATTTTAGAATATAGTCCAAAAAGTCGTTCGGCAAGGGATTTTCGTAGCCTTGCTGTTGACTTTCTTGAAGGCAAGGTGATGCATGGCAACAAATGAAGATAATAATTTAATCGGTTATGATCCACTTGCCTGGATGGAGGTTGAAAACGATAAAGATGAAGAACATTTGCTTATAGTCGACCTCGATAGCGAGGTTAAATTGGCG
>CANNLO010000102.1 GCA_947505055.1 Methylococcaceae bacterium
ATATCTGAAACAAAAAGTGGCCGATCACGGCCAATTAATCCAAGCATATTACTCATACATTTTTTACCTTAAATGTTAAATCTAAAAATAGCCATTACGAAGCAAAGCTTAAGCCCTAGAATTAGGCCTGCGAATAAACTGTAAAAATCGAGTCGTTACCCTAAATAAAAATAGTTTTAGTCCAACATTCAAGTTATATTTACGAAAAGCTTTTGCTATTTCAATATTTTGACGAATTAAACTAAAAAATCCAGAATTTGAGGCGCCTCCAAGGCGCATTCTGACCAAAACCTCAGGAATGTAGACAGACGATATGCATTTCACCCTAAGAAAGCGAAGTATTACATCAAAATCAGCCGCAAGCGTAAAGTTTAAATCAAAGCCACCATATCTCTGGTAAATTTCACGCCTTGCATAAAATGTTGGATGGGCGGCAACCCAACCCCTCTCAAATAGCCCTGAATGGTATTTACACGACTTCCAGTAACGAACAATTTTATTTAAATCATATTTCTCAACATAAACCAAATCTCCATAACAAGCATCGAATGATAAATCAGCCATTGTCTTTGCTATTGTTGATACGACATCCACACCTGCAAATACATCATCAGAATTAAGGAAGCCAATCACATCACCTGTTGCAATACTAATACCTTTATTCATTGCATCATATATACCGCAATCCTTTTCGGAAAGTAGTTTAGAAACATGTGTCCCTTTTTTAGCAATAATTTCTAAAGTATCATCTGTTGATTTTCCATCAACTATTATATGTTCAATATTTTTATAGCTTTGTGCATTTACTGACTCTAAGGTTTGGCCTATAGTCGCAGCGGAATTAAAACAAACTGTAATAATCGTTATTTTCATGTAGTTTATAAACTTTAAATTAACTTAATATACATCAATCGCAAGACTTTTTTAGAACAAACTATGTTGGTTGACTACCAGGTAAATTAGCTCCCAGACTTCGATAAACATCAAGCGTACGTAAGTGCGTTTTTTTCCAAGAATATCGCTGAGCAATTTCTAAGCCCAGATTGATTTTTGCTCTTCTAAATTCGCTAGAATAAAGTTGTAGAACCGCATCAGTAAGAGCACATTCTTCAACAGAGTCAGAAACCGTCAAAGCATAACCACCCACTTCCTGAACAGCAGCACAAGGCACACCAACAACTGGACACCCCGCACGCATGGCTTCAATAACGGGGATGCCAAAACCCTCATAAATTGATGGGTATATCAAACAGAATGCACTGTTGTAAAAAGTATTTAAAGTTTCATCCGCTACAAATCCAAAATGATGAATGCGAGCACGCAACTTATCGTCCAACCCCTTAAGTTCATCCGGGCGAAGCGATCCTCCTCCAACACAATATAACTCTAAATCTGGCAGGCGTTTAAGAATTGCCAACACTAATTTGAAATTCTTGTAGCCACTACGCTCACCCACAAATAGCATAAAGCGCCCCTCAGAAATCTCATCACCTGCAGGCTGAAATACGTCAGCCACACCATTGTGAATAACGTGAATAGTTTGACCTGATGTTTCACCTACGAATTCAATTAAATCCTGACGGGTAGCTTCAGAAATGCATATAACAGCCTGAGCAGCGCGAATGGCTGCATGTTTTTGAATAACATGAGCCCACTTCCGAGGTCCTTTTCGAAAACGCTCGTAAATGAAATCATGTACAGTTACTACTGAAGGTACATCAGAACGCTCGGGTAAGCGATAGTAACTAGAATGAAATAGTGATGCATCAGACGGTAAACGAGCAAGTCTAAAACGTTCCAACATTCTAGCTTTACGTTCTACTATATGCGAATTTTTGGGCAAATCACTCAAACATTGCATTTGAGGTGATTCTATAGCCAGTTCAAAAGCCAAATCTGAAATAGCAAGCTCATTAACAAGATGTTTAAAATATACACTAATACCACCATACCGTTGCAATGAAAAGATTATTCCATCTATGACAATAGAATTATTCATACATTAACTTTAAATAGAAATGAATGATGTGCCCCAAAAAAAAGATTTGTATAGCGTATAAAATGCGTGAGGATGAAACTTTATTGGATTATTTAGAATAGTTAAATATCAAAATCGAATTCTATTAAGTACCCTTACAACATAAAATAAAGTAAAAAATAAAATTAGCGCTTGTAATGTGCCAAAAAAAACAAGAAATGCTGGTGCAAGCATCCATATAAAGAGAAAAAGATTATTGGAGCTCAATTCAATTTGGTGTAAATTTTTATTATTGTAGAGATGGTATAAAAATATAGTATTTAAAAAAACCTTATAGTTAAAAATTGAGAAAAATAAAACACCTAAAACTCCAAAATCGGCAAAAATAGCAATTGGCCCGCCAAAAGCAGGTGTGTGAGTCGCTTCAGCTGCGCCTGGGAAAAAATATTCATTTACTAGTAAAAAGCCATAGACATAGGGCTTGTCTTCAAAAAACATACGGGGGACATAACTGTAAAAATCAGTCCACCAAATTTGGCCATAAAACAACGGCAATTCACCATTAAAATAAGCTTTATAATACATCGCGCTATTTACATAGTAATCAAAATACTCCATAACATCCTGTACCTGCGATGGATTAAAATTAATGAGCATAACTATAAAAGCAAGTGGTGTGAGAAAAATAAGAGCAGTTTTCAAATATTTTGACTGTTTGAACCACAATACAATTAACAAGAAAAGGAAGAAACTTAAAATAAACCCCTTCGATCCAAAAAAATAAACCAGTACTGCAAAAAAAATAAAGCTAAAAATCCGCGCTAAATTATTTTTGATATAAACTAAAAAGATTGTATATGAGAGAGAAAGAAACAGAAGACTAAATGCAAAGTAGTGCCCCACGCCAGAACGGTGAAGTTGATAACCTTCCCTTGGACTTAATACCCAATTTAAAAATCCAAATTCACTTGTTAATAGCACAAAAAAGATAAAAGATATCAACAAAAAAAATAAAGCCGTAAAAAGCATTTTTCTTCGGCTCAATTTCTTATCTTTAATAAGAAAGAGAATTTTATTTCGCAAAAAATTATTTCTCTTAATGAATAAAATTGCAAAATATGTAATCAAAAAAGTCGACAGCAACTCTATATTAGTCATCAGTAATGCAAAATTAAACCATGGATCAAATAATCCCTCATCCAATATAAAAGCTGGCCCTCCAAAAACTTTCATTACAGTTACAGGAAAATAAACAAAAAACGTTATTGTTATAGGATTAATGTAACCAATATTAAATTTTTTTGTTAAGTAAATAATTGGCAAAACTGAAAATAAAATGAATAGAATCCAATTTAATACATAGAAAATACTCATGTAATATTTTCCAATATAATTTGACAGGCATCACTCCAAGAGTAATGATCTATAACGAACAGTTTGTAATCCTTATTTGGGCTCAAAATTTTATTCACCCAACTAGAAACTTCAAAGTTATCAATTACAGTTGCGCCAAACCCCTTAAACTCTGACAGAGCAGTATTGTCATTCACTAATACTGGTGTTTTCTGCGACAGAGATTCTATTACCGGAATACCAAAACCCTCTGCTATAGAGGGTAAAATAGTAACTAACGCTTTACGATACAAATATAATTTCTCAATATCGCTCACCCATCCTAGCTGAATAATTATTGATTTAAAATTACTATTGTTAATCTTGCTATCGATACCTTCTCTTAACCAACCTTCACCACCCACCAGAATAAGTGGAATGGGATTTGACTTTTCTTTCAACTGGGTTTTATTCAGTGATTCAAATACGTCAATTAGAAATGGAATATTTTTTCTAGGCTCCATGCTGCCAACGTAAAGCAAAAAATTCTCATAAGGATATTTACTTTTTATATTCAAAAATTCTTCTTGGCTAAACTGATAATTTATAAGCTCCTCTGACAATCCATTATGAGTAACAACAATTTTATCTAAATTTACATTCAATTTACTCGATATTTCTTTTTTACTAAATTCTGAAACTGTAAATATTTTCTGAGCATTTCTTGCATATAAAGGTAATACTTTTTGTCTTAATCTAGCAAAGAATGTGGTTTTTTGACAACCATCCCAAGTAAATAAATCATGTATGGTAATAACGTATCTAAGTCTGAATAAAATCACTAAAAACGACATTTCTGGTGCAGGAAAAAAATATGTAGCATGGTTACGATGCTTAAGAACAATTAGCTCCATATAGAAAATTCTTAAAATAGAAAAGAGTTTTCTATTTACCCCTCTTTTTCCTATAGTGCTAAATGGATTATTAAATTCTTTTAAAGAAATACTCTCTTTTTCTCCACGAAGTTGATCTAGAATGTTCTTTGCAAACACATAGACGCCTGCTCTAGTCGCTCCATAAACGCTCTTGTCATATATGATAAGGGGCTTAGTCACCAGCTAAACCTCTTAGAAACTACCCTACGTATACTTTTTGACAGTTCATCTCCCAAGACTATCATAATCAAACTTTTTACATTGTAGAGTGCCAACTTAAAAACATACATAAAGAACAACTTATAAATTGGATAGACTCCGTAATCTAAATATATCTTCATTGCCTCTAGAAGAGCTGTCGAGTAATTTTTTCTTTCGGATGAAACTCCATTATTAACAAAATACGACACCACAGTATTTTGAAATTTATATGGGATATTACTTACATATGCTCTTATCCAAAAATCATAATCCCCATGAATTTTATAGCTATTTTTGAAAAAACCTATTTTTCTAAAAACAGATATTGATGTAAAAGCTGATTGATGTGCAATACAATTTTCCTTAAGTATCAATTGTGGTTCACATGGTTTATTCGGATGACAATACCCAAGAGAAGCGCCTTCACTATTAACAATTTCAACTTTAGCACTGAAAATCCCCTCGAAATCAACTAAACTACGGACGATTTCAGCAATCTTATGAGAATCAACAAATTGATCCCCTGCATTCATAAAATTCAACCAGGATCCGCTTGACAAAGTCACACCCTTATTCATTGCATCATAAATTCCATTATCTTTCTCACTTACCCAGTAATTTATTGCATATTCATATTTGCGTATAATCTCTAAAGTGCTGTCGTTAGAACCCCCATCAATAATAATAAATTCAACGTTATCATAAGTTTGGTTAATTACGCTTTGAATGGTTTTTTCTAAAAATTCTTCACCATTAAATACAACAGTTATCACGGTAATGAGTGGCATATCTGACTGATTTTGTTTAAAGTACCCCCGCGTGCGTAGACCACCCTCACCTTGCCTAGCTTCACCACCCCTTAAAAACAAAACAGTTTCAAATGCGTCCTCTTGAGCATGTTCAAATAATGGTTTCACCAGATTAAGCAATTGCGTTGTGCCATATCTATTTTCAACTAAAACTAATTCGGCCATTTTTAATTTTTCATTAACACTTTAAATCTTTAGAAAAAAAATAATTAGAAGATATTCCAACCATAAAGCTATTTTCTTTGCTTTTATACTTAGAATTACTGTTAACAAAATTAATCACTTCCAGCACTGCGTTCGTACTTCATGTTGATTTAATATATTACATAACGCATCTTCAGCTTCAGCTCTTACAATCGCTATATCTATAAGTCTCTGATGCCCAGCAATTACAAGTTGCTCACGCACTTCCAATTCAGAGCATCGCAGCATCGCAGCAGCAAGTTCCACCGAACTGTCTGGATCAACCAGCAATGCGGCATTGCCGGCTTGTTCGGCTAGTTGGGCTGAGTAAATTAAGGGCACACCCAATGACCATGCTTCAAGTGGAGGGAGATTGGTGGGGCCGAAATAGGTTGGCATGACCACTGCCATAGCATTTTCATAGAGTCCTCTCATATCCTCAGACGGAACAAATCCTAATATATTAACTTGCGATTCAAGCTTATGAATTCTTATGAATTGCATTATATGGCTAAGATTGCCATAATCTTTTCCAGAAAAAACGACATTTGGCAGCCATGAATGTGACTCTCGGAGTATTACTAATGCTTGTAATATACGTATATGATTTTTATGCGCCCAAAACTGGGCTGGATAATAGAAATACTTCGGTTTAAGGCTATATTTTAAAAGAACTTCCTCTGCTTTATTTGCTTGAGTGCTTTGAATAAAAGGTGAAGGTGTTAGTGGCATAGCTAAAAATCGATTGCGTTCAACACCATAATATTGTGAGGCCATATCTGCCAGACGACAGGATTCCGTCAAAGTCAGTAGCGCTGGACCAAGGTTATGCTGGTTACTTTTTTCACGCATAAAAAATGTATTAAAAGTTCTAACTTCAGGGAACTCAGGATTTTCCCGATGACAGAGGTCCCAAAGCGTAGTGATATAGTTTAGCTTTTGTAACACAATGGATAAATTACTTGGTGTTACAAAATATACGACATCACACCCATGTAGAATTAACTTTTTTTCGAGTGATCCAATTAAATTTAAATGTACTTGCAAAAATTGCCACAAACTATTATGCGAGAATTTCATAAGAAATCTGTCTAAAATAGATGCTTTTACAGTTATAGTAGCAATATCTAGTCGATTCAAAAACTCCACATTATTCTCTTGCGTCGTAAATACTTCAAAATCAAAACGATTGCTACTTAACCTTTGCATTTGTACGATTGCATTAAGCGCTTGGTCAAAACCTCCACCCGCTCCAATTAAATTATCAAGTATCGCAATAATTTTCATCAGTCAAGCTCCTCATGCACAATAAGAAAGCAATATTGCGATGCTCTTCCGAAATATTTGATATTCTTAAGTAAAAATATAGATAGATTATCTTTAATAATCGAGTCCATTAAGTATAAGGTAGACAATTAAATGGCAGAACATACCGCAAGCGCGTTCCAACTCTCACTTGTTAATTTATCATCCAGTGATGGGAATGCAGAAAGGCTTTTTAATTGAAAGCCTGCATTTAAAAGGAATAATTCGAATTCCATTGGGAAGAAATATCTTAAATGATGGGTTTCACAAGATTCTCCTACAAGTTGGCTATTTTGTAATGCCCATAATTTAAATGTAACATCTGCCGTATGTTTAGTAATATCCAGAGTAGTGCTCGCAACTCTAATAACCTTACCACCTTGCGTCTGTATTTCCCTAACTCGATCAGCGGGGCGAACTGCTAAGACTGATGGACCACTCCAAAAGTCACAAATCAACAATGCATTAGGCTTCAAATGACGGCGGATGTTGCGCAAGCCAGCCAGCACATCGCTATTACTAGTTAGATAACCAACCACCGCAAACATCATAATAGCTAAATCAAACTGATCACCGGCTTCAAAGTTACGTATATCACCACATAGCCACCGAGGACAATTTGAGGTTAGTTGTGAGCTTGACTTTTCTGATGCCAAATCAAGCATATGCTGAGACAAATCAACACCCGTAACAGTATATCCGCGTTGAGCCATTTCTATGGCATGCCCACCTGTACCACAACCGACATCCAAAAGTGTTAACGGCTTGGTATCCGCATATCGGTTAACAGCCTCCTCTATAAGATTACATTCACTTTGATAATTTTTTGATGAATAAAGCCCGTCATACTGCATTGCATACACTTCACTAAATACACTCACCACAGATCCTTCCTTAATTAAAGCCTCTCAATATAATCAATACAATCTTTAATACATGCTAAATCAATCCGTCGAGAATTGAACTAAGCTTGCATGACACGTAATCTAATTCTACTTCGTTAATAGCAGGGCCAGTTGGCAAATAAAAACTTGCATAAGCTACTTTTTTTGCATTCGGACAATCTTCAGGCTTTGTCCAGCCTCGATCAATAAATATCTCTTGCATATTGTAAGGAATAAAACCCTCTCTTGTTTCAATACCGACCTCCTTGAGTGCAGCCATTATCTGCGAACGTTTAGGAACCAAGACGTCACGAAGCACAATGTGGTACATCCAATAACTGCTCCTCGCATACTCCATTTCCATGGGCAGATACAGATAGTCTTTATAATGCTCAAGTCGACCAGAATAAAATCTTGCTATCTGCCTTCTTTTCTCAACCAACGCGTCAGCTTGGTCCATCTGACCACAGCCAATTGCAGCCTGTAAATTCGTCATACGATAGTTAAAACCTATGTCCTGATGCATAAATTTATTTGAAGTCCCGAAGGCCAACGCTTTTAGACTGCGAGCTTTTTTTGCGATATTGGGATCATCAGTTGTGAGCATACCCCCCTCACCAGTCGTTAGAATTTTATTAGCGAAGAAACTAAAGCAACCCGCATTTCCCAAGCTTCCCACTTTACGACCCTTATATGTAGCGCCATGAGCTTCTGCACAGTCTTCAATTACCAATAAATCATGTTTTGTGGCCAATTCATTAATTGGATCCATGTCAGTAGGATGGCCAAAAAGATGAACTACCATAATAGCTTTAGATTTACTTGTTATCTTTCGCGCAAGATCAATAGGATCCATTGTGAGTGTTCGTAAATCAATATCCACAGGAACAGGCTTTGCTTTTATATATAGAACAGCAAAAAAAGACGCCATGTTAGTTAATGTAGAAACTAGGACCTCATCACCTTCTTTCACACCAGCCGCAACCAGAGCCAAATGCAAGGCTGTAGTTCCGTTAGAACAACTTACTGCATATTTTGAATCACAAAATTTCGCAAAATCCGACTCAAACCTATCAATAAATTCACCGAAAACACCTGAAATAGCGTTTGAATCAAGCGCCTCATTCACGTATTTTTTTTCATGTTCGCCCATATATGGCTGCGACACTGGTATAAGCATAACGACTCCTTAATTATTTGAAACAATCAATGGTATATCCAAACGAAACGTATCTTTTTCATATTGGGTTCCAGCACGCGGTCCTTTAGTTAATATAAGTACCTCTGCTTCCGTTAAGCCCTGCAAAGCATGGCGCTCATTTTCACGAGTAACAGCAAAATCACCTTTTCTAAGAACTTGCTCACGTCGCTCAGCACCAGGAAATTGTGTGACAAGCAATATTTCACCAGATAATACATAGTTCCACTGTATGGTTCGCTCGTGATAATGATTTGCGCGTACTGCCCCCTTTGTAAAAGTAATGAGCGTTACCGCATTTACCTCATCATCTGAAATAAGATCAGTTATGCTACCCCGCAAATCAGTATGAGCTGCATTTAGTTTAATAATTTCCACGATTAAATCTCCTAATATATATTTGAATTATTTATTAACTTGAGGCACATAAAACTTCAACCCAAGATGAGCAAGTTTTTCCTGAAGATATGCTGCAATATTCCAAGGAAGAATTAAAGCATGCGTCACATCATTCTCAATATCATTATCAGAGATAATAGGAATATGTGAACCTGGGGTCAATTTCCCAATTTTTAGGGGCGACGAATCTGTAACATATGAAATTATGTCCGAATCTAATCTACAATAATTCAAGAAAGTATTCCCTTTTGTCGCAGCTCCGATACCAATTATCTTTCCACCCTCCATCCGAATAGCTGATAAATGAGCATTTACTGTGAATTTCACTTTACGAACCCGATCCATAAAGAGATCGAATGTAGCTTTTTTATATAGCCCATATTCCTCTTCGTCTTGAATCAATTTGCTTACTGAAATATCAGTATCACCACCCAGTCTTGCAAAAACACGAATAGAACCACACATATAATCGAGCCGTTCAACTCTATAAATTGAGAACCCTTGTTTATGCAGACATTCTGCAAGTGGTTTGACGCCGTAATAATGTACATGCTCATGATAAATGGTATCAAAAGCCGTACCCTGGACAAGATCTAATAAGTATGGAACTTCAAATACAAAGATTCCTGTATCACTAAGAACCTTTCTTGCGGTACTTAGTAACCCAACCAAATCGTCTGCGTGATTGACCACATTTGAACTCAATAGCACATTTACCGAACCAATACTGTTAATTTCAGATGCAGCCTTATACGAGAAAAACTCGTTTATAGTCGGAATTCCTGATTCTATGGCAATTCTCGATATATTCTTCGACGGCTCTATGCCAAGGACATTTTGATATCCAAAGCTTTTAAAGTGATTGAGCAATGTCCCTACATTACTTCCAATATCCACAATCAAAGAATCATTTGTCAACCTTACTTCCTTTATGACAGCTACTGCGAATTCTTTGAAATGCTCGATTGAAACCCTAGAATTTGATGAGTCATAGCTGTATTCATTTTTTTGATATCTGTCTTCTGCGGAAACTGAAAACAAAGTAAATACATGACCACACGATTGACATAATCCAAGTTGGAGAGGATACGAAGTTTCTGATTCGTGAAGTAATGATTCAGGCAAAAAAGTATCTGCCAGCGGATGAAATCCAAGATCAACAACTTTTGAAATTCTGACTGAGTTACACAACCTACAATTTTTAATTTCCATAATTACCTCATATTTTGATTTTTTTGTTAATTAACATCTTTGTGGCATTTTTACTCATTGGAACCTCTTGGCGACGTGAAATTATTGCTGTGTATTTCAAGACTAGGCCTCTGTAAATTTGATAGAGAAAATTTCTTTATCGCCATCTCTCATATGCTTAAAGCCCTTAATCCAACTGCAGTCGCTTATGACAGACATCTCATCCCAATCCTGAACAATTAACATGGTAGAAGAATATAAACCGACTATTTTATTTATCTTAAGTGGCTTAATGAACATCTCTACCGGCATGAGACTTGTAAGCTCATCATGAAGAATTTCATCAAAAAATACAACCTTTCGATAACCGGAAATCAGAAAACGCGCCCTCATGCTTTCTGAATAAGTTCTAATTTCTAATTTATTGGAATTTTGTAAAATGAATGGATGGAATTTACACACTATCGTCTCATTAATTGATATATGTTTTTGCAAAATATCCGCATACATTTCTACAAAATCAATTTCTTTCATCTCGTTATATAGATGCTCTATATTTTTAAAAGCATCCTTGTGCTCTATCATCACTAGTGTTTTATATTCATCATTAAATTTTTTTTCTGGCATTACAAAATCAAAATTTAACTTTAAATTTCTGTAGTCCAACAAGTGAAAATCGTCGCCATAATCAATCCATGAAAATCCCTTGTCTAAATATTGCAATGCATTCGTGTAGGGGAATAATGTGTCAACTATTTTAGCAATGGTTTTAATTTTAATAATTTTATAAATTAAACACCACTTCCGCACACCACCCTGCATGTGGGATATTATTTTTTGATACTTAGTTTTACCGTTATTTTTTAATGTAATATTTTTTAAACGTTTAATTCGATTTCTCGAATCTGCTGGGGAATGCTCCATTAGGTAAATTTTGTTAATGTCATATTTCCCTAGCGTTAGAAGCGGGGAGTTTATTTGAGCAACGAAGTTGTAGCTATTTTTAAATAAACTACCTTGAAATTTCTCAAGGTCGAATTTTCTAATGATTATTTTATTAAGAACAATTTGTTTGGTAGTTAAAAGCACACTCCCCTTATTCATGCTGACGTTGTGTAAATATAGCCTTAGAATAAATAAATTCTTTATTTTTACGTCATCGAGTATTTTGTTTGTTATTTCGGAATACTTTCCATCTGCATAGCCTATATATTTAACCAGTATGCAATACTCAACCAAACGACCTTTTGACAAAAGCAAGAGACCAACTGCTTCTTGAGGGCTTGAAATAACAAAAATAGTTTTATTAAGGAAATCTTGAGTTGGAATGTTTTTTTTACTCATAATTTTAGTTATATGTCATTTTTTAATTTATGAGAGTTAATTTAAAGAGAAAACCCATCGTCAACTAATAGATTCTGCCCTATCATAAAGCTTGATTCATCTGACAATAGAAACATCAATGCCCCTAACAAATCGGTGGCATCTAACATGCCTTTTGATGCGCAATGCCTGTTATACGCGGCAAGAAAACTACTCGACTGCTCTGCTAGCACCCCTCCAGGACTTAGGCAATTAACTCGGATGCCAGTGCCTTTAAAGTACTGAGCAAAGTAACGCGTAAGATGCTCAATAGACGCCTTAATCGCTGCGTACTCAACCGGCATTGTCATGGGCGTACCCTCATAAATCTCGAAGCGAGGTGCCATTGATCCGTAAATCGACGACATATTGACTACATTCCCGTAACCCTGTTCCTTAAATGCCAAACAGAATTGCTGGGCAACAAGAAAATAACCCCCGAGATGCATATTAACGTTCTCGCAAAAATCAGCGTAAGTCACATCTTCAAGTTTCCGTCCGTAATTTTTATTGCGCGGGTAGGCATTGTTTACTAGCGCATCAATCCGGCCATATCGCTGCTTCATATCCGCAATTAACGTGAGGATGGAATCCTTGTTGGTGATATCTAGGTATGCAGCTTCAACATTGCCTGAATAGTCTTGCTCTAGTGATTTGGCAGCATCTAAATTAATGTCTGCAGCGATAGCAATTCCACCTCTTTCAGTTATTCCTTTTACAAAACACCGGCCAATTGCACCTGCACCACCAGTAACTATAATGACTTTATTTTTTAACGTATATGTTTGCAATTTGATTCCCAATTTTCTATATTATTTGCCAACTAATTGACCTGCATCTTCTGCTGTCTATCAATTATCAGAGTCGTTGCTATTAGATTTACATCACTAATTTATGGCGCTAAATATGCCCGCAAACTACATATACGAATTTACTCTCTATTCATAAGAAAGAACTCTGCCATCTGAAAATCTAGCAAAGTATCGATATCAATTGCGCGCTTAGGTGGCACATGCACGGCCTTTACCCTGCCCTCAAATGCCCCATTATGTGTCATTACAAACTTAGTACTAGCGACATAGCACACAGTTGCCATATCATAGACTACGGGCGCATCTTG
>CANNLO010000103.1 GCA_947505055.1 Methylococcaceae bacterium
CCGCAATAAAGCACAACATTGGCTGTTGCCACCCATGTGAAGGCAGGCACAATTACCTCATCACCCGGCCCGATGCCCATGGCTGCAAGAATAAGATGCAAGCCGGTAGTGCAACTGGTTGTAGCCAGTGCGTGTTTGACCTGATGACGTTCGGCAAACGCCTTTTCAAAGGCCGCAACCTTGGGCCCTTGAGTTAGCCAGCCCGAGGTGAGCGGTTCTCGCGTTGCCTGCCACTCTTCATCTCCTGTGCTGGGCAAGGAAATTTGGATTTGTCGTTTCATTATTTTATTCATATTAAGACTGACATCAAATCGGTAAACCCACGGCGCGGCGGCGAGCTTCCACCTCAGCCTTGTGATTAGCACGCCATTCGATAAGTTGTTTAAGTCCTTCACGGAGATCCAACTGTGCGGTAAAGCCAATTTCTGCACTCGCCAGCTTGGCACAACCAACGCGGTTGCGTACTAAAGTTGCTTGGCTACGCGGGGCAAAGTTGATTGGTTTCTTGCAGCTGGTAATATCCAGAATTAGCTCAGCCAGTTCCTTGAGCGACGTGCGCTTGCCCGTACCCACATTATAATAACGGTCGCTTGCGTCTGCCTTCATCGCACTGACATTGGCCATACCGCAATCCTCCACCGCCACAAAATCAAAAGCCTCGGAACCGTCACCCATGATAGTCGGGCCTTCACTCCGGTCGATGGCATCAAGCATCTTCATGATCACAGCGATGTATGCGCCGTGATAGTCCTGACGAGGCCCATAGACATTCATGTAGCGCAAGCCAACATAATCGAGCCCATAACGATGATGAAAAGCCCGCAGCATGGCTTCACCTGCAATCTTGGTGGCTCCGTAGAAGTTCTTGTTGTTGAACGGATGATCTTCAGTCATCGGCTCTTCTATCGCATCGCCGTAAACGGAGGCGGAAGAAGAATAGACCAGACGTTTAACGCCTTTTTTGACACAGGCTTCCATCACATTGAAAGTGCCACGTATATTGACATCAAAGGCGCTACGCGGATATTCATGGCACTGTAGCAACCACAATGCCGCGAAATGAAAGACGCCATCGGCTCCTTCAAAAGCTGCTTCAAGTATATCCGTTTGCATGACATCACCACCGACGTCAAAGATTTTAACGCGGGGATCTTTGAGTGCATTATTGAGATTTTCTACCCGGCCACGCACGAAGTTGTCATAGATCAAAATCTCTTTGATATCTTCTTTCAATAAATGGTCAATAGTGTGAGAGCCGATGAGGCCAGCACCGCCGACGACAACTAATTTTTTACCCTTGATATCCATTCAGTTCCTCTTTTGAAAATTGATCAACAATGTAAGCTGCAAAAGCGAAAGCGCTGGTGAACGCTGGAGAAATCGCATTGAGCACATGTACCGAGTGCTTGCCATGCTCTACCACAAAATCCATTTCCAATAGTCCTTTGCGTGTATTTACCAACTGGGGCCTTATGCCAACCTTGGGTGTGGATATTATCCATTCAGGCTCTAGTTTATCAACCAACTGACCAGCGGCGGCAAGAAAGTTTTGTTTGCGATAGTGTAGAATTTCGCCATGTACTAGATTTCTGAAATTCTGCGGGTTAGTCACGTAAAGTTTTATTAACTGCATGCCTGTCTTGAGGGTTTCAAAGGGTTTAGCACCGCTGAGCAACCCATAATTTTCCCTTCCGAACGCAGGGATGGCAGTAGGACCGATATACACCTCGTTGTTTATGTTACGTGTGAAGTGAATACCAAGGAAAGGCAATGCTGGGGTTGGCACTGGGTAGATACTACCACGCACCAAATCAGCCATTTCAGGAACAAGTTTGTAGTAAAGTCCCTTGAAGGGCATCAACTGGTAATGCTTGCCTACGTCGGCAAGATGAGCAACCTGATCGGCATAAGCGCCAGCGGCGTTGATGAGCAGGCCGTAGCTGTAGGTACCATTTTGGGTTGTGGCAGATCGTTTCTCGTCATCGATGCTTGTCAGCATTTGATCGGTGTCAATCTGCACACCCTGTTGCGTTAACTGTGTGCGTAAAGTTTCCAGCACACAGGGGCTGTCAATAACAGCAGTATCTTTACAGTAGATGCCGCCAAACTCGGCACGCGCGTGTGGTTCGATTTGGCGTATCTCGCCAGTATTGACCCTATGCGCACAAATACCATTGGTTTCGGCATTGGCTAGAAGCTTGTCGAGACCTTTGGCATTTTCCTCGGAAGTGGCTACGATGACTTTGCCGTCACGTCGCACAGGGATGCCATACTGCTCTGCATAGGCAAACATTGCATCAGCTCCCGCTTTGCACAGCTTGGCTTTAAGCGTACCTTCTGGATAGTAGATACCGGTATGTAACACGCCGCTGTTGCGTCCACTGGCATGAACACCAAGACGTGATTCTTTCTCAAGAATTCTTATCTTTGCATTCGGTTCGCGGGACTTAATTTCCCTGGCAATAGATAGACCGACTATACCGGCACCGACGATTAAGTAATCGCTGATTTCCTTCATACGATTAATCTGAATCCTTAAAGCATGCGAAGGAAACCATCAAAGCAAGAAGCAACTTCATTGACCTACTTGGCTCATAAGCTTGTCATGCTTGGCGATGCTCTGATTAATCAGCTCCCTGTTTTCTTTTGTCCATTCCACGGTGCGGCGAACTCCCTCACGGATATCAACCTGCGCTGTAAAGCCGAGTTCTCGCTCTGCCTTCTCGGTGGAGGCAAATCGTTTGCCGGAGCGATCCCAGTCACGAGCCGGGCGCATATCCAATGGAGTTTTGTTATCAGTGTATTCGTTGATGAGTGTCGCCAACTCAAGGATGCTGGTTTCTCGCCCGGTAGCCAAGTTGTAAACACCACCAGCTAAGCCTTTAAGCGCACAAGCCATTAGGCCTCGTGCCATATCTTCCACGAAAATGAAATCGCGGCTGGCGTTTCCGCCGTTGTCCAATGGCAAAGCTTCGCCTTGTAAAGACCGCCAGATGAATGTTGGGGTGACATTGCGCCATACGGTGTGCACCGTACCGCGCCATTGACCTGCACCCAGAATTTCTCGCGGGCCGTACACATTGGAGAACCGTGCTTTAACAAATGGCAGTTGGTGTTGTTGAAAGTAGTAGTTGCCGTACAACTCGCCAATAATTTTAGATATTGAGTATGGGCTATCATGATACAGCGTCACTGGTTGTTCTTCGGTAGTCGCTGTCGGAGCATCGTAGGTCTTTTCAGCAACGGCGCAGGCGGCAGCGGCATAAACCACTTTTTTCAACGACTTGATTTCTTTCAGTCGCTCAAACAGCTTAAGCGAGGTCAGTGTGTTGTTATCGTGATCGGCGATTGGATCAGCGATGGAGGACTGGTTGCCATGGTAGCAGGCTAGATGAAAAGCAAAATCCAAGTCCTCCGGCAATGCCGCAAGAATTTTGTCTTCTGTAGTGGAGCCGAATACGAACCGGACACGAGGGTCAGATGGAATATTGGCAACATCAGAAGACAGCAGATTATCCACTACGATAATTTCGAGTGGAGACTGTTCGAGAATTTGATGCACCAGATTGCTGCCTACAAAGCCAGCGCCTCCAACAACAAGCACGCGAGCGCCATAAAAACTTTGCTTATTCATTATTCAAAATTTCCTTGATAATGGCTATTCAGTCTGAACTTGAACAGACGATTTAATGCGATAAATAACATGTTCCGGTCGAACAGCTCCAAGACGTAATGCGCCTCGGACTTTTCTCCTAAATATCTCAACACTCTCATCTGTATCAGTATAAAAATCATAAATGCTGTAGGTACTCACAAGCTGCCCGGCTAACACATCTTCCAATCCTGCAAACACAATAGTGGCGGTAGTCCCATCAAGAAGTATTTGCACTCCCTCTCTTTGGTAAGAAACGATAGCATGATTTCCTATAGAACCACCATCAAGCCCTACTCTTTCTATTGTTACACCGCTTGATCCATACAGTTTTATTTGTTCTGCAACAAAAGTAGATTGTTGAGCACAATTAAGGTATTTAGAAACCAAGATTTCTTTTAATGTACTTGCACTAGAATTCCCATAAGGTGCTAGTTTGTTTGCAACGATAGTTGTATATATCGCAAATAAATCATCATGATTAAGATGAAATCTATCGATAGGAAGAGCTTTAATCAATTCTTGTTCACACAGAAGAAAAGCTTCCTTAATTTGCAAGCCCGTCGATTTTATTTTCGGGATTTGCTCGTTGATACACGGAGTCTGAATTCGACTTGGCCCATAGGACATTTCAAATTCTTCCTTATTAAATATTTTTGAAACGTAGTCCTTATCAAGAGTTGTCCGTTGGATGGATTGGTAACGCTCCAAAACTTCGATTCTGGAATTAATTTGGAACAATTCATGCTCTGAGATACTTAGCAACGCGAAAATTAAAACAAAGGAAAGTGACCACCAGATATATTTTCTGGTGGGTGCTCGAATTTTCATCATACTAAATTGGTTGACTTAAGATGTGAAAAAACATCTGTGACGCCGTGTTCGTCATACCAAGCCAATTGGCGTCTTATGATCTCCGAAAATTCAACTTGAGCTTTCCAGCCGAAAGCACGAAATGTCTCGGAGGCATCCAGTGAAACAAAAGGCACGTCATCAGCCTCTGGCGGAACAATAGGCGCTTCTTTGGTACCCAGTCCAAGGTAGTCGGTGACAAAGTCAAAAATTTCCTTGATAGAGTGAGCCTCGCCGCTGGCAATATTAAATATGCCAGTAGGGGCATCTGCTTTAATGGCGATGTCCATGAAAGCAATGAAGTCACTCATGTCGAGAAAATCACGTGAAGTATCCGAGCAAAAGCAGTTCTGGCCCGCTTTCAAGCGTTTATAAAAAGTCGGAATAGGGCCGATGGCAAGGCGTGGGCCGGTAACATTGGCAATACGTATCGTAAGCGTAGGCACGCCGGAGAGCATCATAAATTGCTCGCCAGCCGTTTTGGTGATGCCATAACTTGTAAAGGGTGCTGTCGGATGGCTGACTGGAATCGGCAATTGCTGCGGGCGACCGTAGCATAATGCAGTCTGAAAATTTATTAATCTCAGCACGCCGTGGGCATTGGCTGCGCGTGCTACATGTACGCTGCCAATCACGTTGGTTTTTGAGTCTTCCACCCAATCATCGGGATCTTTATATGCGGCCGCTGCATGTATAACAACTTCTGGTTTGAAAGTCTTGAAGCACTCATTTACAAATTCTTCATCGGCAATGGTACCTTCTTTTACAGACAGCCCCTTTACTTCAGGCACGACTTCACGCTTGCCCGTTGCAAAATTATCGATCACAAGAATTTCATGGCCTTGCGGCAACCAGTGCTCAATCAGATTTGACCCCAGACAGCCCGCGCCGCCGGTTATTAATATACGCATACTTGCCCTTCTTACTTTCGTTCCTGACGTAAATGGGTATATTCACCCAAAGTGCCGTGTATTTTGTAGTAATCAATAGCCGTTGAGACGGTTTCTTGTAACGGAGTGAACTCGATGTTGCCGAAATCTTCAAACGTACGAGATGGATCCAAAAGAATGGAAGCAACATCATCCGGCCCCAGTTCTTTTACTTCTGCGTCAGGCTTGCCGGGGACATCCATCGCATTTACCACTGCATCGTACAATTCTTGAATGGCTATATCAGTACCTGAGGAAAAGTGATAGGCTCCATGCCCTTCGCCATCGCAGGCTTTTAAAACTACACGTGCGAGGTCTTTGACAAATACGAAATCACGGCGTGCTTTGGTTACAAAGCATTGCTTGCCGTCTTTTAGGCGCTGATAAAAAATAGGTAGTGGACCAGCAACATTACGTGGTCCAATGACATTAGCAAGTCTAAACGTCACATAATCGATACCAGAAAGCTCGATATAGTATTCATTAGTAGTTTTGGTAATCGCGTAACTACTGCTACCAGGAAAGCGAGGATGATCTAAGCCAATAGGTTGCTGTAACGGTTTTAAACCATAGCACAAGGCGGTCTGGAAATAGACAAAGCGCTTGACTCCAAACTTTTTGGCGGCATCAACGATATTTGATCCGCCCACGCAGTTTGTTAGCGTGTCGTTATACCAATCGTCAGGATCTTTGTAAGAAGCGGCTGTGTGGACAATCGCATCCGGCCTAAAATCACCCATCAACTTATCCACCAACTGCTTATCAGCGATGGTATCGATTACTACTGTCAGATTAGGATGATCGTCAAGATGCTCACGTCGACCAGTCGCCAGGTTATCGATAGCAATGACCTGATCACCCCGTTCAAGACACATTTCAACTACATGCGAACCAATTTGACCCAAGCCACCGGTAACAAATACCTTCATTAGTCTATTTCCTTTAATTTATTAAATTCGTAATTATACAGCAAACAATTTCGCTACTATGCTTTGTGCTGCCATTCCATCGCCATAAGGATTAGCTGCATTCACTGGCTCATTTTTCATTATGTCCGACATTGCTGACAAAATGGCTTGCTCAGATGCACCGACCAATTGATTCCTACCCAGCTCAACAGTTTCTACCCACTCTGTTTCATCGCGCATGGTTAAGCAAGGCACACCATAGAAAAAGGCTTCCTTTTGCACACCACCAGAATCAGTAAGAATGACTTTGGCCGCTTGTTCCAATGCCACCATATCCAAGAACGATAGTGGTTCAACAACTATCACGGCATCAAGATAATGCTTAAGTCTATAATCGTTAATGAGCTTGCTGGTACGAGGATGTAACGGAAAAACGACTGGCAAAGTGCTGGCTATGTTTGCCAGTGCTTTCACAATTTCGCTTAGCCGTTTAGGGTCATCGGTGTTTTCGGCACGATGGCAGGTGGCCAATATAAAATTACCTTCTGTTAGCTTAAGATCATTCAGAATAATGCTTTGCTGTTTGGCGCGGTCACGACAAAACAACGCCACATCATACATGACATCGCCAACATTATAGACACCGCTGCTTATACCATCGGCTTTTAGATTGTTAACAGCCGTTTCGGTTGGGCAAAACAGTAAGCTTGAAACGCGGTCAGCGAGGATGCGGTTGATCTCTTCCGGCATGCGCATATTGAAAGAACGCAGTCCCGCTTCAACATGGGCAACGGGGATATGCAATTTGGCCGCTGCCAATGCGCCGGCGAGGGTCGAGTTGGTATCCCCGTAAATTAACAGCCAATCGGGCTTTTCTTGTAACAACACCTTCTCAACAGCCTCAAGCATTCGGCCAGTCATCGCACCGTGTTGCCCGCCGGAAATTTCAAGATTGTACTTGGGCTTCGGGATGTCCAGCTCATCGAAGAACACTTTCGACATATTTTCGTCGTAGTGTTGGCCGGTATGAACCAGCACTTCTTCTATTTTTCCTGCATAGTCGTCACGAATCACCCGTGATACCGCTGAAGCCTTAATAAACTGGGGACGAGCGCCGACTACGGTAACAATCTTCATGCAACAGCTTCCGCAACTGCTTTAATAATGATTTCTTGTGTTTGTAAATCTAAGTAAGGATGCATAGGTAAACTAAAAACCCTGGCGGCAACAAGATCAGCCTGCTCAAGTGTGCCCGAAATACGGCACAGTGATTGATAAGCTGGTTGGCGATGCAGTGGCAATGGATAATGGACGGCAGTCGGAATACCTGCAACTTTAAGCTTTTCTAGAACGGCTTCACGATTATCAACTTGAAGGGTAAATTGACCCCAAATGCAATTTCTATCTGTACGTACTGTCAACTGCTGAACGGCTGGAACAGTATTCAATAGGTTGTGATAACGCGCACCAGCTTGAATGCGTTGCTCGATTTCCCAACTGAAGCTATCTAGTTTTGCCAGTACAACAGCACACTGCAGGGTATCCATGCGCCCACCTACACCAATACGGGCATGGTAATAACGACGTTCCTGTCCGTGAACGCGAATTTCTCGCATGGCCTTAGCCAAGTTATCATCATTAGTGAAAATTGCACCGCCATCACCATAGCAGCCCAATGGTTTGCTTGGAAAGAAACTGGTACAACCAATAGTAGACAGATTGCACGTTTTACGACCTTTATAGGTTGCACCAAAACTCTGCGCAGCATCTTCGATTACCTTGATATTGCTATACTTAGCGGCAATAGCATTAATCTCGTCCATATCAGCCACTTGACCATATAACGAGACTGGGATGATTGCTTTAGTCTTAGAGGTAATAGCCGCTTCAATCAAATTTGGATTGATATTGCAGGTATCGGGTTCAACATCAACAAAGACCGGAATAGCACCCAGCAAAGCAATCACTTCTGCTGTGGCAACAAAAGTGAAGGGCGTAGTAATTACTTCGTCGCCAGTCTTTACACCGATAGCCATTAATGATATTAACAGCGCATCAGTACCTGATGCTACAGTGATGCAATGCTTTGCTTCAGTATAGGATTCTAGGCGTTGCTCAAGCTCACGAACTTCTGGCCCCATGATGTATTGACCGTGGCGCAAAACAGTTTCAATATTGCGCTCCAGTTGAGGCCGTATAGATGCCTGTTGGGAGGCGAGATCAATGAAATCTATTGGCGTTGCTATGCTTGTGAGGTTATTTTTTTCGTGCAACCATGCCATCGCTTCGGCAGGATTTTTGCAGGAAACTTCTCCAAGCGCATCAAAACTTTTGTTTTCAGTGACGACACATACTCTTTCACCCTTTAATACACGAGCCGAGACTGCAATTTGTGCATCTTCAAAATCAGAGGCTAGCCGATAGACTTTAAACTGTTCAAAGCCATGGTTAGTGAGGATATTAACAGTGCCAAGCAGGTGTTCGATCAATTTTGGAATCAATTCCGCCACAACTTCTGGCGGCAGACCTCGGTTTTTAAAGGTACGCCTAGTTACATAATTCAACGTTGCTAAAGAGGATGCGGAAACCCAAAGTTGAGCACGACCGGCTTGTGCTTCAAGAAAAATGAACTCAGTTTCATTGGCTGAGTTTTCTTTTAACCATAGATCAATAATGACATTGACGTCGAGTATTAAATGCTTAACGGCGATTAACATATTTTTCATCTAGATGTTCGTGCCATATATTTTTATAGTCTTGCGCTGTTAATGGTTGACTGCTTTTTAGTAGGTCGTTATAAGAACCAAGAATACTGTCAATTTGCTGGCGTATGTCGGTATCATTGCCCGCTTCTAATTGGCTAGCGGTCGAAATAATTTCAGTTTCTGGCAGCTCAACTTTTACAGTAAATTTATCATGCACAAATTTTATTTCTGCTGGGATACAGACAACTCCGTGGTCACAAATTGCTTCAATGATCATGCTTATCTCCGTTATATTAAGTTGCTTGCGATCGCAGTAGTTTTTAATCGCACTTTAGTCTTCAAGTGCGATCAAGATATCATGTTGCAAGCGATAACGTTTCCCAGTAGCTGGGCATATGGCAGTCGCCTCACCCCTCACAGGCAAATCAAGTCGCTCGCCGTGCTGACTAATCCATCCTATTTGTTTTGCCGGTACTCCAACCATTAAGGCGTAATTGGGTACATCTCGATTGATGACTGCACCAGCTCCAATAAAGGCATATTCTCCAACCGTTACCCCGCAAACAATCGTGCAATTTGCACCTAAGGTCGCGCCGCGTTTAATGTGTGTTTTACGATATTCATTTTTGCGAGTTACCGCAGAACGTGGATTGTAAACATTGGTAAATACCATGCTAGGGCCACAGAAAACGTCATCATCAAGCTGAACCGCATCATAAACTGAAACGTTATTTTGAATTTTAACGGTATTGCCGATCAACACATCGTTGCCGACGAAAACGTTCTGCCCTAATGAACAGCCATTACCAATTTGGGCTCCACCGCACACATGTGCCCAATGCCAAATATATGAACCTTCGCCGATTTTCGCGCCTTCGTCAACGATGGCGGTAGAATGAATAGTCACAGTCATATCAGTAATCCAGTGGTAGAGAAATACGTTTACCGTCTCGTGCAGACAGGTAGGTTGCGATAAGTGTTTCTAAGGATTTCAAGCCTTCACGGCCATCAGTATCCGGACTGGCTTCACCTTGTAACACTTTAATGACATTATCATAATACAAGGGGTGTCCAAAACCATAAACAGAGGTTGTTTCATAACTGATCTGCCCTATGTTTTTATCCGCTTCATGTGGCTCAGAAAAATCCCAATGCTGAATTTCATTTACCGCCACGCCACCAACTCGCACCGTTCCTTTTTCACCCAGAATGGTAATACTACCTTCCAGATTCTTTGGATAAGTCAGCATAGTGACATTCATAGAACCTAAAGCGCCGGAACGCCACTTTACACTGATGACTCCCGTATCTTCAACTTCTATGTTACGCGCTAGTGTTGCGGTATAAGCTTGAATGCTTTCGATAGGGCCTATCAACCAATCTAATAAGTCAACATAGTGACTCGCTTGATTCATAAACGCACCACCATCAAACTCCCACGTACCACGCCATGCGGCGCTGTCGTAATATTCTTGCGGTCGCGTCCAGAATACATTGAGATTGACCATGTAAATTCTTCCGAAACGGCCTTGCTCGATCGCTTGCTTAAGTAATTGCAAAGTCGCATTACGTCGATTTTGCTTAACGACAAAAAGCCTCACATTAGCATCGTCGCAGGCTTTGACCATACGAAGACCATCATGCCAGCGTGTTGCCATCGGCTTTTCAGTCATTACATGCAGTCCTACTGTTGCAACATCGATGGTCTGCTCTGGATGTAAGCCACTAGGAGTGGTCAGCACAACAATATCAGCGGTGGTATCTTTTAGTAACTTGTTCAGACTAGAAAATGGTTTTGCACCTGTTATTTCAGCAGCCGCTTTAAGTGCTTTAGGATCAATATCACAAACACTCACTAATTCAGCGTGTTCAGCGTGCTGTTTTATGGCAGCAAAGTGATTTTGCGCAATACGACCACACCCTACAAGTGCAAAACGAATTTTTCGATTATTAATGGGCTCAGGAAAGTGGCGCATGTTCAAGCCTTTACTATATGGTCAGCAACCGCTAAATAGCGACCTCGAGAATCAACAATCAGCTTTGCATTTTCTTTAATAAGCTCATAGTCAAATTTATCATGATCGGTCGCCAAGAGCACACAATCAAATGAAGACAAGCCTTCCGCCGTTAACTGAATACTTGTGAGTTTAAAACTGTGTTCGCGCATAACCGGAAAAACTGAAATATGTGGATCACTGTAAGCTATATCAGCCCCCAGATCACGCAATTTTTCCATGAGTATGACAGAGGGAGATTCACGCATGTCATCCACATTCTTCTTGTAGGCAATGCCAAGTACCAAAATTTTGCTACCATTAATGGCCTTTTTAACCAAATTTAATGCCGATGTTACTTTAGCAATAACATAATCAGGCATAGAAGAGTTAACTTCGCCTGCTAATTCAATAAAACGGGTATGTATACCGTATTCCCTTGCTTTCCAGGTAAGATAGAAAGGATCAATCGGAATGCAATGCCCGCCCAAACCAGGGCCTGGGTAATAAGGAACAAAACCAAATGGTTTTGTCGCAGCAGCACGAATAACTTCGTGGATATCTATATCCATTTTATCTGCAACAACTTTCATTTCGTTAACTAGACCAATATTTACAGCTCGGTGAATATTTTCAAGTAGCTTGGTCAGTTCCGCTGCTCGCGGAGAGCTTACTGGCACAACTTTGTCGATCACTTGACCATAGAGTGCTAGCCCAACCTCAAGACAAACAGGCGTGTGCCCCCCGCAGACCTTAGGAATGGTTCGAGTAGTAAAATTAGGGTTACCAGGATCTTCACGCTCCGGTGAATAGACTAGAAAAATATCCTTGCCAACCTTCAATCCACTCGACTCAATACGAGGAAGCAGCTCTTCATCTGTAGTGCCGGGATAAGTTGTACTTTCCAAGGAGACGACCTGACCAGAACGAAGATAAGGTATTAAAGAATCAGTGGTATTAAGAACATAACTGAGGTCTGGCTCGCGATATTTATTAAGTGGCGTTGGCACACAAAGTATTAATGCATCTGCTTCTGCAACACGTGAAAAATCTACGGTAGCTTCAAAGCCTTGTGCGAGTGCGTTTTCAATCGACTGACTAGATATATGTTCAATATAGCATTTACCCTTACTTAATAAATCGACTTTGTGCTGATCAATATCAAAGCCGATGACCTTATAACCGACTTCACAATACCGAATCATAAGGGGGAGCCCAACATAACCAAGACCAACAATACCAATTGTGGCTTTTTTATCGTTGAGTTTTTGAAAAAGATCAATCTTCACTATTTATATCCTTTTATAATACTCTTACCTATTAATCAGAAACCAAACAAGTCATCACTCTAAAAAAGTAGTTAAACACCCTGTAATACCTTATTATTAGACTTTATTTATAATAGTCGCAAACCAGAGGAATAAGGTCCCTTGCCAAGTCTGGCGATAAAGCCCACAGACTTCAAGCAATCGAATTCTATCTTTAAGCTTGCTGCCTCGAAACTTACCAAAAGTGGCCAAAATTACTTGATTATCTCTAGTTAATAAATGGTTAACATTTAACAATGCTTGATAATTAATAGAATTCCATACTTTAAATCGTCCATCAAAGGCATAGACCATGCGATCTATTTTTGCCTTAAGGCCAGAATTATGACCTACCAGTGCGCTATTATGTTGTCGATACAGTAGCGACGACTGGGAATCGTAAAACATCACACCACCGACACCTTTGATTAATTGATACAGCCACCAGTCATGGGACACTACCTGCTGCAAACCGGTTTTTTCAAGGACCATTTTAGTACGTTGATTAAAGACCATGGTGTTACCACCGGCAATGCTTTGCA
>CANNLO010000104.1 GCA_947505055.1 Methylococcaceae bacterium
ACTTTCTATACCCGACACCTAAACCTGCTCAGACTAAATTAACGATCCCCTCCTCACTATCGTCGCTTTGAATCAACCAGTGAGAAAAAACGTTTATACTTAACGTTAAGGCGCCTTAAATAGTTCTGCAATAACTCAGAACGGCCGTTCTTGGCTGGTAATTCCATTAGGTTCATTAAAATTACTGACTGCTTTCGGTCGTATGTTGCCATTCGGAAATCTTGCTCAGATGTCTCTTATGGGTCGGGAGGAGTCGATCATAAAACAAAAAATTTGCCTATTCCGAGTGGCCGCTTTTATTAAAGGGACAGCGGTTGAGTGCAAGCCCAACGAAGAAAAACTTAACACAGTTTAGCATCTCGCTTTTTGGAAAATTTCCATGATGCCTTTCCCTGTCTGGCGAAGAAGGCACTTTTGGCAGCTATTATATAAGGTGTAGATTGATCACACTTGCGAGATGTGGGCGGACAGTAACCCGAACGTCAACATCCTGATCGAGACGTTTAAGAATTGTCATCAAGCGGTCAATAGTAAAACGGTCGAGCCTCACTTTGCGGATGCGCGAAAAGTCGGCGGCTGCAATGCCGGTTTGGTCTTCAGCTTTACGCACCGTAAGCGCACGGTCATCAAGGACACCAATTATCTCGGCAGCCAGTAACGCTTTCAATTGCTCAACTTCTGCATTGGGGTGGCCGAAGTCAGCAAAGACGTTACCGCTACCACGGACTATTTCAAAAGGTTCGTCATTCATCGTAGTATCTCCTTCAATCGTTTTAGTCGTTCATGCACAAGGTCTATTTCATATTTTGGCGTTTTGATGCCTTCCTTCGATTTTTTCTGAAAAGCATGGATCACCCACAAGTCTTCTCCAATCTGGACAGCATAAATGACTCGGAAAGCATCCCCACGGTGACGCAGAACAATTTCCATAATACCGCTATCGAAGCCCTTTAACGGTTTCACATTATCGGCCTTGCGACCTTCCGCCGCGACAGTAAGTGCGCGGTTGGCTTCTGTCTGCACTGGCATGGGAAAACCTTCAAAATCCTTCCGAGCCGCCTTGATCCATGAAATGGGGCGTGTCTTTTCTATCATACGTTCACCTTGTTCCGGTTATTGTAGTCAAATATGACAACATAGTGCAAGTTATCCATAAAGAAACTGAAGGTCGATAGCTGGTTTATTTAGATGATTCTTACCAACTTCATTCAAATAAATTTTGGTAGCTTTTTTGATGGTAATAAGCACTATCAAAAACGAACTTTTTTTCTATGCCTTCAAAGCGGCAGTTACTCCTGATGGGTACTGATAGTTGAGACCACCCAAAAAACGACGGTTTAACATAACTGAAATTGGGAGACGCTAAACTGACTCAAAGCCACACCAATATTGGCTTTTCAAGAAATCCTATGGGACTTTGGTGCAAGCCTCTCCGAAAGTGCGTTGATAAATTCCGGAAAATGTCATAATAATAAAACAAAAACAATGGGTTGTGCGCGGAGAATGTAAAAGCAAAATTATTTCCTTTTGGACCTGAACTCAACCTCATGTTTATACGAATAAAATTCCTCTATTTTCAGAAAAAATCAACGCACTTTCGGAGAGGCTCGACTTTGGTGTCGTTTGTTTAAATGTATCCTTTCTTGCACTTATCCGCCTTTTATATCTCAGATTAACTGATTTTATAAATTCAGTTTTTCTCCAACAGTGATGACTCGGCAATGCACCGAAAATTTACACCTCGTCACTGCTCAAAATCTTATGAAACAATCCTGTCGTTTGTTTAAACTCACACTAAAGTAAAGGCAAAAATATAGTATCCTTTTTAATATCCTTTTAGATAGCTTTTTATAATAGCTATCTTTTTTGTTATTTATTTTAATATTTATTAAGATATCTTTTTTAATAAGCTATCTTTCAAGATATCCGTTTTATATTGCTATCTTTTTTGCTATCATCTTATTATGGCTATCTTTTCCGATAGCACTTTTTTAAAACCACGGGAGCGTGATACATGCCAACAATCGTTTTTGCATCCTCAAAAGGAGGGGCAGGGAAAACAACAGCCGCCGTTATATTGGCTTGCGAACTTGCCAGACAGGGGGCAGCAAAGGGATTCCAGATTGCTATGATAGATGCAGACCCGAATCAGCATAGCGCGGCATGGGCGAACAAGGAAGGTCGTCCCGAAAATATACAATTGATCGAGAATGCCACAGAGGAGAATATCTTAGATGCAATTGATGAAGCTGAGAACAAAGCTGCTTTTGTTATAGTCGATCTTGAGGGAGTGGCAAGCAGCGCGGTTATCGGTGCAGTCAGTCGTGCAGATTTGGTCGTTATCCCTTGCCAACCATCACAAAATGACGCGAAAGAAGCGGTCAAAACAATTAAAACGATTCAATATAGCGCTCGCGTAGCAGGGCGCAAAATCCCCTTTGCTGTTTTATTCACGCGATTAAGCGCGGCAATTATTACCAAAACAGGTAAACACCTTGCCGCTGAATTTGACGGGGCAGGGGTTGACCTTTTTGAGTGTTCATTGATTGACCGTGAAGCATTCAAATCTGTTTTTTCCTATGGAGGGACAGTAAACGGCTTAGAGGGAAGCACTAAAAGAGAGCAAGAAAGCATCAAAAAAGCCGCCGATAATGCCAAAATTTTTGCCGAAGAAGTCAAACGCAAATTAAAAACGAGCATAGACCAGAAGAGGGCTGCAAATGGCTAAAGAGCGCGAAGCATTAAACCTTGACGATACAATCGATCTTGAGGAGCTGACCCAAAAACGCCCCTTGCCAAAACTAGGTAAGGCAGAGATTAAAGAAATCGCGACGCAAACAGGGTTTATAAGCCGCCAGCCCCGCAAAAAACGTAGCCGTACCAAATACACAGCGCAACTTAATATAAAGGTAAGGGAAGGCATAAAGCCGCTTTTTCAAGAGATTGGAGCGCATCTTGAAACCTTCGATAATGAAACCTTTGAACTGGCTCTATTAGCCTTGATTGAAAAGGAAGGAACAAAAGAATACTTGGCACTGTTTAAGGAGCTTTCAAAATGACAGACAAGGGAAAAAAGAAGGATGAAGCGAAGCCGAAGCCATCGAGAAAACCACCTGAAAAAGTTGTCAAAAGCTTTCAAATGGATTTATTTTCGCAATTTCTGGCTAATGACTTAAGCGAGGTTTCAAACACGGTTGAATATTGGGAGCGCATCCCAAAATACTTTTTCTCCACAGAACAACAAAATAAATTAAGAGAACCGAGCGGTTTAGCGCAGTCATTCTCCTATGAATACAAACTAAAAAACAATGCAGGGGAAGAATTGCACTATAAAGTTAAAATTCAACCTGCTTTGATCGAGCAGCCTGATGGAAAGGACAAAGCCTTTTTTCCAACAAAAACCGAAGAGAACATCGAAGAGGTTTTGAAGAAGATATTTACTGAACAAAATTACGGCATCCACGATCCCAAAAACATCGAAAGCTGGGTAAGATTCAGCTACGGCATGATCCGCCGCGAACTTTACCGGATGGGCAGCGGACTTCGATATGACCAGATCAAGCATAGTTTGGAAGTGATGAGCAAATGCATTTTAACCGTTTACGAAGACGGTAAGGAAATTTATACAGGCTCAATTTTGCAAGATTATTGCAGCATCGACCGCAATAAATATCTTGAAGATACAGACGCGCTTCACGTTGCACGACTGCCTGTTTTTATATCCCATGCCATCAACACGCTACAATATCGACAGTTTAACTATGCGCGTTTTATGGAGTGCGGTGAGCAATTGACTCGCTTTCTTTATAAACGGCTCGTCAATCGCTTTATAAATGCCAATTACATGAATGATTACCACCTCATGTTTTCAGATATTCAACAAGCAAGCGGACTTTTACAACAAGCGAGAGACAACGATAATCGCAGGAAGGTGTTAGAAGCACTAGAAGAGCTCAAAAAAAGACATGTTATTTCTGAATATAATAAGGATGAACGTAAAGAAGGACGCAAGGTTATAGATATAAAATACACAATCAGACCACATCATGATTTCATAGCCGAACAAAAAGCCGCAAATAAGCGAGCAAATATGCAACAAATTGGAACGCAAAAATCCGTCGATCCTGTGGGTAAGTGATAATCAAGGTAGGCACTCCAACCCACAGTTCAATCGAAAAAGTAGGCACTCCAGCCCACAGTAAGTAGGCACTCCAGCCCACACTTGAAAAAAATACCTAATTACGGCAAAAAATAAGGTGATTTTATGTTTAGAAGGTAGGCACTCCAGCTCACAGAAGTAGGCACTCCAGCCCACAGTTAGCTAAAAAAGTAGGCACTCCAGCCCACAGTTAGCTAAAAAAGTAGGCACTCCAGCCCACACTTAGACCAAAGTAGGCACTCCAGCCCACACTTAAATCGCCAAAAAATCTACAATCCATTGATAAAAATAGTTTTTTCAGCTTGTCAAAAATCCCTATTCTTTTCTTTATTTATTCTTTTATTACTTATTCTTGTTTTGCCGCTTGTGGATAACTAAATCATAAAAATACAGCGGGAAAAAGACAACATATAAAAAATAGTAAGTTTTTCCCCAACTGAAAACCAGTAGCTTTAGGCCGCGAGTCAAAACAGTTTGCTTTGGTTTTATTCTGTCTATAGGAAAAGAAAAAATCAGAAACCGAATAATCGTTTCTAAAACGACAGTCGCGCCGTAACAACAGGGGCAAAGAAAAGATCAACACGGGACATTTTGAGGGTAGTCTTCCAGATCATGCGAGACTCGGCTTAAGATCACCCGTGCATCATAAACCTTGTTATTCCATCATATAGCAACATGGTCGTAAGGCGCATAGAAGGGATTAGGTAATTAGGTAAGAAAAACCCTGCCAAATCTTCACGGTCATAGTAAGGTGTTCTATGCCCAAACCGCCAAAAATTCTGTCTTACTGTTGGATAATGATTTTATAGGTCAAAATATTCTGATTTTCGCGAGTTCAGACAAAAAATCTATCAAAAAGCGACTTGAAAAGAATTGACGCGCTGAAGAACCGGGACATCGATTATTCCGATAGTGCGGAACTGGATGAGAGCTTTTTCACCAAAGCTGCGGTTCATTGGCCCTCCGAAAAAAACAGCTTATCTTAAGGCTGGACGAGGCATTCTTGACTGGCTGAAATGGCATGGCAGGGGGTTCAAACCCGGATTAATGCAATCCTACGGGCTTATTATGGGGCACACAAGAACAATAATGATGCTCGCCGTTAAAGCTGATCCGCCTGATGAAAAACTTTTCGTCTCCCGGTTTGGGTTCCGGCTCAAAAGGGTTTGCAAGTTTGATAGAAGTGTCAGTAATGAATTAATGGAGCATCTAAACACTCAGAAAGTAAATCATGCGGTTTTCATTAGATTTACCAAGACCGAAAAGTTGAGATACTTCCCTCTTCCTTAATTGCCACGGGTGGCAATTATACCAGTCAGACTGTTTTTTGTCTTTTTATTGTTTTTAGACACCATCAATTCCTCATAACACAACAGCACGAACAACACGATACCGTTCAATTAAGGCTTTTTGTTTACGCCAGAAAAGAATCGGGTAAGGCAGGTCGATATAGCCAAGAATATTTCTAATTGGTTTTCTTCCCCCCAGCGGTTTTTGCTGACTGATGGCTACTGAGAGCTTGTATTAGTTCAACGGCTTGGGTTTGCATGGCCTCAAGCTGTCCGCGTAAATTAGCGGCCTCCTCGCGCGCTGTAGCGGCTTGTTTGTGAGCATCGTCGCAGGCGACTTCGGCCTTTGTCATCCGTTCGACATTGCGCTGGATTTCCTCGGCTGTGCGCTTGCGTTGTTCTTGGTGGGTTTGATCGGCAGCGGTTGCCTGCGCTTTGACGGTCGCCAGTTCAGCACGTACCTGGTCACGTTCGGTGGCCAGGAGTTGATAAGCTTGCTTTTGTTCGGCCAGTTCATCCCGCAATCGTGCAAGCTCGACGGCATATTGTTCGCCAGCTGTTTTTGCAGTCTGCTCAATCAAGGCAAGACGTTCGCGCAATTTAGCCAACTCTACGGCCTGCGTTTGACTGGTCGCCTGAGTTTCAGCCAGCCGGTTCTCCACTACTTCGCTTTCGGCCTTCATCCCGTCCAGTTTGGTTTCCAAGTCATCGACCGTTTGCGAGGCATCAGCCAGTTCCCGCTCGGCCTGTTCGCGTTGATCACCCGCCGCCCTGACCATTTCTGCGACCCGGCGCTCTGCCGCCTTCACAGCCTTGTCGTTCAGTTCAACGGCCAGCATCGAAAGGCGCTCTGTTAGCGCCCTAGTGACGATAGCCAGCTCTTCTGCCACCTCAACAGGCAATTCAGCCACAGGTTCCGCTTTGGTGACAGACTGGCTGGCCAAGTGCTCATCCCAAACCTGTTTAAGCCGGCTCGGGTTCCCGCCACCAACTTTCTGACGTAAGGCAAAACCAGTGATATTGCGACCGGCGTCTCTCAGTTCCTGACCGGCTTGGATAATGGCTTCAGGGGCGAATTCGACAGGGCGCATGGGGTTCTCCTTTAAGTTGATGGTTCTACTATAGCACCAAATGAAATGAAAGAACAAATAAACTAATAAACAAACAAAGTAATAAATAAATTAACTAATTTGTTATTTCCCGGCTGTTCCACTTAGCCGGAAAATGTGGCGTGCCGGTCAAGGCAAGCGCCAGCCGTAGGTTCCTTTGTTTTGAAGGGGGTAGGGAAAACAGTTGCCTTTCTCTACTGTCCACCCCTTGCCTTGGCATTTGGCTAGCCGCTGAAGTTCACCAGACTGGGCGAAACGGTAGGCCAGTTTACCCTCTGGTGTGTTTGCCCACGCCGCCGCCGCTTTTTCGTCCTTGGCTTCGGAGTAGCCAACGCCATAGCCGCTGTTATAGCCGTCATCATGGCCGTTGCTGTGCATATACCAGCCGAATATACCGACACACAGGAAGGCCACTGCAATACACCCGCCCGCCCACTGCCACATTTGTTTAGCTGATGTGTGGTATGCCACCTCTCGCGCTGCTAATGCTACAGCTTGTGCTAAATCCGCCTTGGCGGCTTCCGCTGATGCTTTTACAGTTGCATCTGCTGTCGCCTTGAAATTAGCTAAGGTCTCTTTGGCAGCGAGTGCTATTGCGTTCGGGAACCGCTCGTACTGATCTTGGTAGTGTTGTAATGCCATCAGCACTAACCACAGCGCATCATTATTTTTTAGGCCGAGTGCATCCCTAACCGTATAGAGTTGTTGTCGTTCCGCATCACTGGGTTGTCTACCGAGCAGCTTGGCAAAGCTGTCGTCCAGTTCACTCATGAATGACCGCCCCCAGGGTTTTTTTCACTTCGCCTTGCCAGCGCGACAGTTCGGCCCTATTGCCTATCGGCAGTTCTTTTAAGGCTTTGGCGATACTCAGCCGCTTGCTGTAAAGGTCATCGCTGACCCGATCCGCCAAGTCCGGAAAGTTGAGTGACAAACCGCCGCGCGCTTCGACGGCGCTACGCGTTTTAGAGCTGTTGTAAAGCTCGAACTTCTTTTCGTCGCCGAAGTAGCCGTTTCTGACCACATGCACGAGGGTGTCGGGAATAGCGTCCATGTAGTCTTTGAGCAGCTCAAGACTATCCCGTTGCCGGTTAATCACCCATAGCGTGACCAAATCGCGTTTCAGTTCCGCCAGAGTGCTATTCAGGGTGGTGCCGTAGGCACTGACGCCGGTGTTGTTACGTGCTGCCGTATTGATTACCACGATGCTATCCTGATTGCTATCGCATAGATTAATCAGTTGTATCCAGCCGTCCGCCTCATCCAGATTGACCAGTTCAGTGGCAACGCTATCGTGGTAGCCTTTCCAGACATCGGGATTGCTGGTATCCGATTCAATCAACAAAATACTTTCACCTTGTTCTTGCAGGTAGTCAATGGTTGCCATCGACACCATGCTTTTGCCAACCCCGCCTTTGCTACCGCCTATCAAATAGATTTTTTTAGCCATGATTGATCTTTCCTTAAATTAAGCTGTTTATGTGGTCGTCTTTTTTATGGATTAAATATCGTCGCTGTCGGGTTTTGGTGTCAACGATACTTTAGCTGATGACTCTGATTTATCGGTGTCCGCTAGTTTTTTATTTTCTGGCGTTATCCGGTTTTGTTGTTCTTTTTGAATCTCTTTTTTTGGTTCATTATTGGGTTCTTTATACCCCTTATTTTTTCCGGATTTAATCCGCTGTAAATAGCTCTTAAGGGTAGGGGTGGTGATATCCAGACCTTCTCCCCTTAATGTTTCCGCTATTTGATCCAGCGTATAGCCACGCTTTTGCAAGGCCGCTATCTCTTTTGCAAGCAGTTTTACCGCGTCCTGTTTACTATGTTCCTGCTTCTTTTTCTCGATGGCCGGCATGGTCTTCAACTTAGCCGCAATCGCCCCTAATTTTTCATTGCTGTATCCCATTGAATCACTCCTCTGCTAACTGTGTTAAATAGTATTTATCCGTTAATAGCATAAAACGATTTATAGCGGTTGAAAAGATGTTTTAAACAGTCTAAGATTATTATTTTTATATACGCCTCATAACATATACAGGATGGCCCTTGGAATACACATACTAGCGTATGTGATTCCAAGGGACGCCGGACCGTTCGGCGCTACGCTTCTCACAGTCCGGCTCATCCTGCCAGGGGACACCCCTGGACCCCGGCTATGCGACGCTAGCGCTGCTTACATTCAAGAGACACACCACATAATACAACATCAGCCAAAGCCATGACTGATCATAATGGAGATGAAGGCCGCACTATGGTATTCGAAACAATAGGCACCGAACCGCTCGATGCCATGCTGCGGTTACGCCTAACCGCCAGCGAAAAAGAACGTCTGCGCGAAGATGCCGACCTGGCCGGACTCAGTATGTCGGAACTGGTGCGCCGCCGTTACTTTGGCAGGCCGATTATCGCCAATGCCGATGCGATCATGATTAAAGAATTACGCCGCTTAGGTGGCCTGCTCAAACACGTCCATAACGAAAGCAACGGCGTCAATAGTAAGGAAACTGCCGAGGCGCTGATCGCACTGAAAGCCTACATAGAGAATCTAAGCGATGGTCGTCAAAAAAATTAAGAATCCCAAGAAGTCTGCCACAAAAACTGCCCGCATCGGCGGACTACTGGACTACATCCTTAACCCAGAAAACCAAAATGCAAACGAGAAATGCGTCTATTCTGGATCAAGAAATTTTTTAACAGATACCTCGAAAAGCCAAAAGGCGGAAATGCTGGCCTTGTCCCAGGAAGCGGTGAGAAGTAAAGATACCATCAATCACTACGTCATGAGCTGGCAAGCCGGCGAACAACCCAGCCATGCGCAGATAGACGAAGCAGTCAGCCTATTTCTCGATGAACTGGGACTGAAAGACCATCAGACCGTCTATGGACTTCATGCCGACACCGATAATCTCCATCTGCACTTGGTCATCAACCGGGTGCATCCCGATACATTGAAAGTGATCAAACCGAATAAAGGTTTTGACATCGAAGCCGCCCATAAAGCGATAGCCCGCATCGAACACGCTCAAGGCTGGCGGCGTGAGCAGCACGGACGCTACCAGGTACTGGAAAACGGTGAGCTGGGCAGGGAGCACGTCGACACCGAAAAGCAACGGCAACCCGATCAGGTCATACGCGACCGGGAGCAACGCAGCGGCGAAAAATCGGCGCAGCGGATAGCGATTGAAGACAGCGCAGCCATCATCAAGTTAGCAACCGACTGGCAAACGTTACACCGGCTGCTGGCCGAAAAAGGCATGAGATACGAAAAAAAAGGCAGCGGGGCCATGCTGTATGTCGGCGAGGTAGCCATCAAACCCAGCAGCGTTGACCGGGCCGCCAGTTTGCCACATTTACAAAAACGCATGGGCGATTATCAGCCGCCCAATGACCAAATCAATGTGGTTGAACGCAAGCCGGAACCCATCCAGGCCGGACAACCCGGTTGGGAAACCTTCATTTCAGGCCGGAAAGCCCACTATGCTGCGAAGAACACCGCGACATTGAAACTTCGCAAGCATCAAGAAGCAGAGCGTCAACAACTGGCGGCGCAACAGAAAACAAAACGCGAAGCGATTTTAAAAGGTAGTTGGAAAGGCAAGGGTGATTTATTGAACGCCATGCGCAGCATCCTCGCCGCCGACCAGGCCGCCGAGAAAGCCGGTGTGAAGGAAGGTCATCAACAAGCATGGAAACAGTTACGCAAACAATACCGGCCGTTTCCGGATTATGAGCAATGGCTACGGCAACAACAGCCAGAACTGGCCGATAGATGGCGGTATCTCAACGGCGATCCGCAGCGAATCAATGGCGACACCACTGAGCCGCCGACGCCACGAGACATCCGGGCCTATACGCCGAAAATACAGGGTCAACAGGTGCATTACCTCCGGAAAGACGAAGCGACCCAGACCGCCTCTTTTATCGACAAAGGCCGGGAGATCGACATTCACGACTGGCGGAATCGGGACTGCGTACTGGCGGCCTTGCAGTTATCCGCGCAGAAATGGGGCAGCTTTCAGGTCAACGGCAATGCCGAATACAAAACCCTGTGCGTCAAGTTGGCGGCGGAACACGGCTTTAAGATCGGCAATCCTGAGCTACAAGCCAGCATCGAGAGCGAGCGGCAGAGGATGCGGGTAGTGCAGAAAAAAACGGCGCAGCAGCCAGCGCGTGAGTCGAGCCTGGTAAGGTAAGTGGTGGACAAAATCACCTGGGTTATAAACTTAACAGTTGTACAAGAGGTCGTAATAGAGTTTCTGAAAAAAACGTCGCTAAGGAAAATAGGCGCTAAATCCGGCCTTCTTCAATCGCTTTGTAATAAGTACGTCTGCCGATTCCAACCTCAGAAACTGCTTTGCTGACACTTATACCTCCCTCGACGAGGGTTTGCACTTGCTGCAACTTTGTTTCTTCAATCGGTTTACGGCCTTTGTATTTACCGTCCTCTTTTGCGACATCAATACCTTCCCGTTGACGTTCCAACATAATTCCTTTTTCAAATTCAGCGATAGCGGCCAGCATGGTGAGCATCAATTGTCCGGTCGGGGATTTTGTATCCAAATTGATATTTAAAACCTCCAAGTCTGCACCCTTCTTTTTTATTTCTTCGGCAATACTCAGTAAGTCTTTGGTTGACCGGGCTAACCGATCCAATTTTGTCACGGTGACGGTATCGCCTTTACGGATGTAATCCAACAATTTCCGTAACTCGGGTCGAGCACTATTACTACCTGATATTTTTTCCTTGAAAATCTCCTGGCATCCGGCTTTGTGTAATAACTCCAATTGGGCGGTCATATTTTGCCCGCTGGTTGATACTCGGCAATAGCCAATTTTTACTGCGCTCATTTTCAGGTCATTTTGTGCGTATAGGATGCGTGCATATTATAAGTTGTGCATTTAATCAATTTCAAGTACAAATGCACAACACAGCCCCGTCTTTTGCGTGTGCAGCTAGACCTTGATTCAAATGCACAGTTCACAGGAAGGTCAAAATAGTGAATGTGTCGGAAAATTAGGAAAAACTGTGTTAAGCACTATTCATATTTATAAAACAAAAGCTTATCGGTATAGTTTGACCGACATTCCGCACCATTAGAAAATAAGCATTCAAAATCAATAGGATGCTAATTGGGTATGGAATGTCGGGTTTGACCTTAGTAACGTTTTTTTCAGAAACTCTATTACGACCTCTGTTAGCAACAAATCAGTGATTGTCAATTGACAATCACTCGCAATCAGCCTACCATTTTGGAAAATTTTCGAGATAAACAATGCCCCATCACAATAAAGAGATCGCGTCCGCTTTAGAGTATGCGTCGAGTAAGGGTTGGCGAATTGTAGAAGGCGGGTCTCATGCATGGGGTCAAATGTATTGCCCATACAACGATAAAGAATGTAGATGCGGTGAATTTTGCAGGGCGAGCATCTGGAGCACTCCAAAAAACCCGGAAAATCATGCCAAGCAAATTCGACGCATAGTTGACAACTGCATTATACAAAAACACAAACCACATATTGGTGAGGAATAAGTTATGGCTGATTATGATTTCACTCTGAAATTTGATATTACTACCATTGAATGCGAACCGGAAACTCTGTTGGATCAGCTTTATGAAGCGGGGTGCGCTGATGCAATCATGGGGATTGGGCAGCCTGGGCGAATCGCCATGAATTTCACAAGAGAAGCCAGATCAGCATCAGAAGCCGTCTCAAGCGCACTAAGTGATATAAAAAAAGCACTCCCTCAAGCGAGGTTAATCGAAGCTACACCTGATTTTGTTGGTTTAACCGATATTGCAGATATTCTGGGATGCAGCCGTCAAAACATCAGAAATATTTATATCAAATATCGGTCGTCCTTTCCATCGCCTATCCATGAGGGTAGCACAACAATTTGGCATCTTGCTAAAGTACTTTCTTGGTTTAAGGATAAAGAGAGCTACAAGGTGGAAGACAGCTTGCTTGAAATTGCGGTAACCAACATGAAAATTAACCTTGATCGGCAAATCGGAGAAGCAGCCTAAGGTCAATCAAAGGGCTGTTGGATAAACGAAAGTTTAGATGCAAACCCGAACCTGAAATTTCTCAAAAGCAGCCACTGGCAAGGTGCGATTTTGAGTTTTCTGGTCGTCCGGTCTCGGCCAATTTCTGACGTACAGGAAGCATAGGTATATGGCAGGTTTAAGTCGTAAAGCGGCCATTCAGAGGCCGACCATGATCCGCCCCTTGTCCCCAAAGCGGTCACTCAGGATGAAGTAGTTCCACCAAGAGAAACGACTCGCTTGGC
>CANNLO010000105.1 GCA_947505055.1 Methylococcaceae bacterium
CTGATGGCACAGCTATTCAGCCTACGCAATTAGTGGTAGCAAAGCTGGATAATAGAGATTTCACTTTGCGACATGACAGCTCCCAACGGTTGCCGGTGCTTAGTTATCGGCAGGGCATGGTAGAGCTAAGATTAACTTTACCGCTACTTGATTATATTCATGATCGCTCTATCGGTAGTTTAGGTAATCGATTAGCCCCTATTCATTTAGCGCAACTGCAATGGTTTCGGGCGGAATTATTAAAAATATCCAGTAATACTCCATTAGGTGAAATTAATTTATTACGTTCAGGTATTGATGGTGAGGTGAAGCTATATAGGTATGTCGTGGATGAACAGAAACAGCGACTGGAGCAATACTCATGATGGAAGAATCAAAGAAAAATTTAGCAATAAATCTGATGCGTTTTCCATCAAATGGTGGGGGCACAGAGTTAATTACAGACAAAGCGAATTCGGCTATTCGTTTATACGGTAGACGCTTTTATAAAGATCAAACTCCAGTGGAATATTTGGCTGAATTTCTTTTAGCGTTTGCTTCACCTAAGCAAACAAGTAAAGATGGCTGCTATAAGTTTAAGCTGAACACCAATGGTGATGACATTGCGCATTATTGGCCTGAAAATAGAATTGCACTTAAGCTTTTTTCTTTGTTTTCTTCCTCTAAATTGGAAACAAGACACCCTGCTCATCGGCAAGCTTACTTGGCTGCGTTAGACACCGTTAAAGAACGAATCGGTGGAACTAAAGATGAGCAGGAAGAGACACTGCGCTTGATTCAGAGCCTATTCGGCGGTTTTGTCGGAGTTGCCAGAAACCGCACTTGGGTTACTTATAGCTTTCTTCCTGTTACAACTAGATTATTAGCTAGAGAGTTGAATTGGTTGCATTCTAAAGCAACTAAGGACAAGTCACTAAAGAATTGGGAAAGTATTGCCACGTATTCTTATTTTGCACATGATCGACATAATTTCATGGCTAGAGGTGGTGAGCTACTTTATTTGCAAGTTGTAAATTTATTTGCCCAACAAGATGCAGATGAAAAAAGTATCATATTAAAAGAAAAAGAATATCAGCATTTAGCTAAACGAATTAATGGGTTAAGTATTAGATTAGAAGATCATTTGCGTATCATGTTAGTTGAATCTTCAGTGCAATTAAGTTGCTTAGGTGATTTTATTGAAGGTACTTTAGATGAATATAAGATTAAATTAGAACCTAAGCCTGCTTATCTTGGATGGGTACCAGTTGTTAGCCGAACAGAAGGTCTATTGTTTGCGATGGAAATGGACAATGTCTGTTTATCAAATGTTGGGACCCTAGAAAAATTGGATTTATTGCAAATTCTTTGCTGTATGCAAGTGCTGCGTAGTTTATGTTTTCAGGCACGCCGAATTGATGAAACGGAAAAATATACACAAGGATTTGTAGGTAATTATGCGTGGATAGTAACTGACCCTGAGGCTAAATTAGGCACTCCAATACGTCAAATGGCACAGAGTTCATTTGGACTTATTGAAGAATTACTGTATCGGGTTTTAAAAAATAACACTATTTTAGGTGCTGGCAGTGATGTGGAAGCAGAAAAACATGGATTCCAGATATTTAGAAAATTATCCAAAGAAATTGGATTGGTTGTACCTCGTAAAGGTGCTGGCCAACGTTTTACGCTCCATCAAGGCTTGTTACGTTTTTTAGTTGCCACCTTAGTATCTCCGGGTGAACGCATTCGTTTGACTCATTTTTATCAGCGGGTTTTTGCACATTACGGGATTGCTTTAGGCGGAGAACAACTTGCTGTAGCACTTAATTGGTGCGGCAACGAGGCCGACGGTGATAGCTATGCCGTATCGTCAAGTACTGCTTGGGTCGAAGAAGCTTTGCAGCAGGGTGGATTTCTCGTTGAACTGTCCGATGCAGTATCAATGGTTAAAAATCCAGGATAATTATTCTATAAGGAATTAGCATGAACCTTTTTACTGAGACGTTAGCGGAATATTTAAAAGAAGAATGGGCGCGGGTAATGGCGTCCTCTGATGGTGTAAAGGAAGCTCGTTTTATTGTTGAAAGTCTTGATCCTTTCAGTACCTTTAAGCTCTTTAGTTCATTAGAAGCCTATCGGCTAGAAAGTCTCAGGCATAGTCAAATAGAGTGCCATTTTAGAGTAGCAAAAAACTTATGGACAGCATGGTGTAAACGTGAGAGCGAAGTAGCACTTCAAAATGCCATGGCTGAGTGCGGTGGGATTTCAGAAAATGGCGAATTGAAGTGGATAGATTTAGATGATCGGTTAACGTGGTATCGCAACCGTACTTTACCTGAAAACAAAGATGGTTTGGTTGTAGTTCTATTAGGCTTTAATCATGCATCTGATCAAGGGGGATTGGCAAACTTTCATTTGGTTGATGAAAATAGGCTATGGAATGAATTGGGACAAGGTTTTAATCTATGGATTGATAATATCAATCAGCGTTTTAGCCTGGATGCTACGGAGCTTCAAATTGAAAGGTTTGATGCTTTGTTACATCAACTCTTTAAAGTACGTCCCCGTCGGTTAGTCAGACTTGCTGAATTTTTTGAACTTGAGGTCTTTAGTCAGAATGATAATTTCGATTCAATGGACGAAGTTATTGAGTGTTGTTATAAATTATTGCCGTTTTGGGATATTCCGCCATTATTAAATGTAAATAATACAAAAAAAAACGCTAATTTAATTAAAGAAGCTGAAGTCTTTATCTCACATCAGCGTTTCACAATCAATACTCAACAAGAAAAAGCTTGGAAAAAAATAGAAAAAAAACTGGCTGATAGTGATGCTGAATTTGAAGTTCCTGAGACTTTAAGTGTGCAACCACTATATCTGGATATAAAAGCCTTTAGTGATACGTTATATGACTTTATTTTTAAAGCGAATGCTGAAGCTAAAGCAAGGTTGATGCAGACAGATTTAGTACCAATTCTGGAAATTTTAAAACTTCCTACGGATGCTAAAAAACCTTCCCGGGATAAAATACAACGGCTTTCAGGATTTAGTCTTGAAGTGATGTTACAAGCAATTTGGAGTACGTTGCTGGAGTTTGAGGCGCAGAACGGAAGAGGCGCTTTGGCGGATAGTATACAAAAAATTGAAGTAGTGGTTGACAGATTTAGTCACGACCTTGATGCCGATTTGGATGATGGAATAGATGTAAAAAGTTTGGCTGCAGAGTTATTGTCTGGTTGTTTGGGCGGTTTAGCTGAATTGTTAAATCAAATTGATTTACGTATGTCGAGTGATTGCGATCAGGCGTTTTATTGGCGCGAGCAATGGAGTCATCTTGATACTGTTCCTATTTCGTTAAATATGGAGCAAATAACTTATGGCACCAGCCGAGCAAGGCCCAATGTGTGTTTTAGGGTTGTCATCGTTGCCGAGGAAGAGATTAAAGCGTTTAAGCCTCGAGTTTTTCAATGGTCCTTTGGGCCAACCCATGCCGAAAGGGTACGTTTTTTTTGTGCGCGGACTGTCCTGGAACAATGGGAACCTTTTGTCAGTAATGGCGTAAGAATGCTCCCCGCTTTTCAAATGCCTGTGGTTGTTATGACCGCGCTTTATTTTGCCTCCGATGAAGACGAGGCAAATCGCCTTGTGAGTCAGGCATTGAGCCAGATTCAAATAATAAATCTGGCGGCTGACATTAATGCAAGTAATGTCGACCCATTGATTTGGAATGATTTACGGGATCTTAGTTTAACTTATCGAAACTGGCTTCAGTCATTTATAGGTCAGGGCTACTATCTAGCTATGAGTGAATGTTTTTTAGCGTTGCAATCTGCTTACGAGAAACTCGCTAAAAGAGTTTTGGACAAAAGTATTACAGGTAGCGAAGAGTTATTGCGCAGATTTTATAAGGCATTTTTGCTGGTCGATGAACGCATGAACCCTAACGATGATTATTTACGTTCAGCAGTGGCTTGGGGAATTAGTCCACCTGTTCTGGAGTTGACTCAAGGTCGCGCCCGTTTTTTATGTGATAGTTTTCCTGAGGTTGTCGGCGAACATTTAGTTACCCGTGACGGCAAATCTGTGTTTAATAGGTTGCTGAATTTAGTAGAAATTCATCGTCCATTGGCAGCATTAGTAGTTGATGATAATAAAAATTTATCAGCCAAGATAAAATCTTTGGGCTTGTTACATTACCTTGGTACGCCGCCTTCAACTGAAAAAAGTCTTGCCGTGCAAACTTTGCTCCGCGATGAAGAAGGTGATGACGAAGACGATATATCTGACGATGTCAGGTGGACAGAAGAAAGTGAAGTTGTTGTAAGAGTTTTAAGAGACTATCTTTCGCTATATCCTTTTGCTGAGGATGGCTTACGCATTCTGGCCGTTCATGTTGAAGAGTTGGTGACAATTCTGTCGGGCGTGGATCGGTTTTTACGGGATTATTTGAAATGTAGCTCCAGTGATTGGCCTCCATTTCATTGTGAGTTAATGGTTTATTCCACTTCATCTTCACCGCTTGCGGTTGAAAGTCGCTTGACTGCTTGGCGTGATCAAGTTTTAGAGGCTTATCGTGAGCAAGGTCGCCCGGTCATTTTGTCGGTTGCTCATCATTATGCGCCATCACAGAAAAAAATGGTGGCTCTACTTAATAAAGAAGCTCGTCTTTATGACATTGCTTTTTTGTTTAAATTTTTAGCAGGGGAACTGACTGGGGAGGCCGAATCGGCATTGCCTTTTCAGTACGATTTCAATGACAGTAATATTAGTCAATTCCCTATTTGTGAGTATCCACGACCGATTCAGGAAGGCAATAAGTTTCGTCGGCAAAGTCTGTTAAGTAATCGCCGACTTCGCATTCAAACCTATCATGCAGATTTATCTGCTCGACTGCGCCATCCTCAAAATCCTGAAGATGAACATCTGATTTTTGGTCATATAAATTATGAACCATGGCAAGAAGTTGTTGAGACCATGCATGGGAAAGCGCAATGGGTGGCTTGTATTGATCCTTTTGTGGATAAACATTTACTGGCAAGTAGTGATAATAATGGTCATCGTAAAATTGTCGGATTTACTTCCGGATTGGGCGCTTATGGTGAGTTGAATTTGTCAATTTCGACAGAGCAAGACACGTTGTCTCAATTGACCTATATGATTAAAAATCATTTAACTGGCTTGCTTCCGTTTCAACAAGGTGACGATTTTGAAGCGATGTCAGTCAATGTAGTGAAAGAGGCTGAGGAAATAATTGGTCTTTCTTCATTGAGAGCAGTTGTTGGTCAAGGGGAAAAGATACGTGAGGTAATTGGCTTTGCAGCGGTTGGGCGTTTATTGGATATGCCTCAGGGAGTGGAGATGCTGCAGCTCTTACCTATTGATTCTTTATTGCATTGGTTTGTCGGTAGCGATGTGGTTCATCGTCCTGATCTGCTGCAATTGTCTTTAGTGATGCGTGAAAATGATATACCGTTAATTCAAGCTGTGTTGATAGAGTGTAAATTTGCGCAGCAAAAATCGACTCATCTAACAAAGGCTAGGGGTCAAATTCAAGATGGATTAAGCCATTTGACTCAGCTGTTTGCACCAAATCGTAGTGATATTCGTAGAGTGAGTTTTGATCGTCGATATTGGTGGGCACAATTACAACGATCAATTACTTCCCGTTCAATAATTTCCAAGTCAGAACAACACAGAAAGAAATTGGGAGTGGCGCTGGAACAATTAGCGGAAGGGTATTACGAAATTAATTGGCAAGGGGCTATTTTTACTTTCTGGACTGATGATCCCAGTTCAGATGTAACATTAGAAAAAATTTTATTGCCCCCCAACGTTGTATTACCACCGTTAGAAGTTCCCGATAATTTTGCAATTTGTCATATTTCTATGGGTTATCAGGGTCTAGTATCACTTTTTACAGGTAAGCCGGATACTATTAAAAAAGTGGAATTACCTTTTAAGCCAATTTCAGTGAGACCTAAATTTGAGCGGTCCAGTGAGTCAACTCCAGCATCAACAAAATTGGATAAAGAGGCTACTGAAGAAGTCCAAGAAACTATTGTAAAAGCTAATCCTTCGGTTTCACAGCAGCTTGAATTGGATACATTAGTCACATTGTTACCGTTTACAGATGTGGTTGTAGTGCCAGTCATTGACGATTGCGTTGTTGCCTCAAATAAGCCGGAGATTAAGGCATCTATTGAAGTCCTTCCACCCTCTAATCCAATGTTTAGCTCTATACCTGAGCGACTTTTGATTGGTAAAAAAAGTAACGGTGACCCTGTTTATTGGCATTATGGTCATCCACAATTAGCTAATCGACACATGTTGTTATTTGGCGCATCTGGGTCTGGAAAAACTTACGGCATTCAATGCTTGTTGGCAGAAATGGCTAAAGAAAGTATGCGGTCATTAATCATTGATTATACAGATGGATTTCTTCCACTACAGGTAGAGTCGCGTTTTCGTGATATATCCAAGCCACAAAATCATTTTGTTATAACTGATAAGCTGCCATTAAATCCATTTAGACGACAACAGCAAATTATTGATCCTTCAATGCCTGCGATTGAAGAAAGCCCTTATCAAGTGGCTTCAAGAATAACCAGTATTTTTACTTCGGTATATAACACTATGGGTGATCAGCAATCTTCAGCATTAGTTCGAACCTTAGAAGCTGGAATCGAAGAAGATCCAAATTTTTCTTTGAGCGGCGTGCTGGTTCGTTTACGCGAAGATAGTCAGTATGGTGAATCGTTGGCCAATAAATTAGAACCGTTTATCAAATCTCAACCCTTTCGCGAAGGAACGGATTCTGCTTGGGAGCAAATGTTAACTTCTCCTGGAAGTTTTGTTCATGTCTTACAACTTAAGGGCGTGGCAAGAGAAATTCAGAAATTAGTCACAGAATTTGCTTTATGGGATCTTTATGATTACGCCTGTAATACGGGTAGTAAAAATAGACCTATCCCAGTGGTATTAGATGAAATTCAAAATCTAGATCATCGTAGTGATTCTCCTATCGATAAAATGTTGCGTGAAGGGCGTAAGTTTGGATTGTCTATGATGTTGGCAACTCAAACAACAAGTCAATTTGATCAGGAGCAGAGAGATCGCTTGTTTCAAGCCGGACATAAGCTTTTTTTCAAACCCGCTAATACGGAGATCAACCGTTTTGCTGATTTACTTAGTGTGGCCACCTCAGGAGTTTCTAAAGCAGACTGGGCTGAGCGTTTAGCAAAGTTACAAAAAGGTCAGTGTTGGTCACTTGGTCCAGTGATTACTTCAAACGGAAATCTTCAAGATAAAGCTGTTTTAGTGTCGATTACATCCCTTGAAGATCGCGATTTAGGTTGTTAATGATGAGTGATGAAAAAAACATTTTATTACCTTTAAACTTCCCTCAGACTTTTTTACCGGAAAGGCGTTTATTATCCCAATTACTTCCTTTTGCTAAACGAGGAGGGCAAGGTGACAAGGTTTTTATTGGTGCTGAAACCGGAATTCCAACAGGTAAAAGTACCGGTAAAGTTGAACCGATAATTTATTACGCCCTTGGTATGGGGTTGATAACTGTTAATAAAGAATCTGGTATTTGGCAGTTGGATTTAACACCCTTAGGAGATGTTGTTTTACAGGAAGACCCCTATTTTAGTGAACATCAAACAATGTGGTTAGTTCACCTAATGTTGTGTCGATGCAAACCCTCAAATGGTAAAGCAGATGCATGGTATGCATTATTTACAGAAGGTAGATTTAGACTTAATGAAAGCTTTAGATCAGATGATTTTTTTGATTTTTTAGTAGATCAGCACGGTGATATAGGGTCTTTGAAATCGCTTTCTGGTATTGCGATTCGAGCTTATCTTGAAGATAGCTGTTTAGGTCGTATTGGTGTATTAGAGCAGAGAGAAGATGATTTGTTAGTCCGTAAAACTGCGCCAGTTGCAAGAGAATTTTTTCCTGTTTATGCAAGTTATCTTTATTTAGTGTGGGATGAATTATTTCATGCTGAAAATCAAATTTCATTAGATTCTTTTGCTCAAGAAAGTCGTATCTTTTTTATTATGGGTTGGAGTGAATCTATGGTGGCGTCTTGGTTAGATTGGATGGGTGATAACGCGATAATTCAGGTCGATCGATATACAGGTACACCTATGTTGTTACGCCTAAAGAGCACCTCACAAGTTTTAGCTGCGACTTATAGCGAACTTATTTAAAAAAAGATAATAGAAGGAATTAGTTTTATGAAAGTTGGTGAGTTAGTTAGTTTTCATACCGAGAATTTTTTTGAAGGTGCTGTACAGCTTCGTTGGGTAGATGATCGACCAGTTCAAGCAGAAAAAGCGGCTAATGCATTTGTTTTTCATGGGCCTCGTTATCATGCAGTAGGAAATGCAGAAAGTGATGGTGTAGATGGAGATTATCGTCTAAAAGATAGTGTCAGTTTCGTTCGGGATCTTCTTGGATCAATTCATGCGGGATTAAAGGGAGATGAAGTTAATCCTTATTGGTTGGTTGTCGCAGGCTACGGTTCAGGGAAATCTCACTTAGCGTTAACAAGTGCAACTCTTTTGGGAAACCCTCGCGGGGAAACCTCTAAAAAAATAATTTCAAATATCTTACAAGCGGATGCTGATATTGGTAACACTATTCAGGCTGAAGTTGAAAAGCTAATTAAGCCAGTTCTAGTTTTAACCTTAGATGGTATGGCAGGGTTTCATCTTGGCAATGCTTTAAGTCATGCTGTAATGATTCAATTGAAGAGATATGGTGTTGATGCTGGAGCGATTCGGGCTTTATCACCAAGATTCCAATCCGCGGAGCAATTTGTTGAACGTAATTTCATTTTTCGTACTGAAAGTTTCGCTACTCGACTACCTGGATTAGGTATTGATGAAATATGTGAGCGTCTGCGTAACAATGATGAAAGTATTTATAACGAAGTCGATGCTTTATACACGGAAGCAAATGGTACTCCAATACCGGTAACCGGTCAGGAATCAGCACAAGAATTGATTAATACTTTGTGTGAAGTTTATTGTTCTGAGGAGGGGGCTTTTTCTAGTGTTGCGATTTTCTTTGATGAGTTTGGTCGTTATCTTGAATATGCGGCTGAAAAACCTCTTATTGCTGGTGACGCTGCTTTACAGCAAATATTTCAGGGAGTTCAAGATAATAGTTCAAAAGTAAAGTTTATTGGATTTATTCAATATGAGTTAAAAGCTTATTTAAAGCGTTTTGGAAGTGCAGATTTAAGGCAATTACAACGTTATATTACTCGATTTGATTCTGCGCAAAAGTGGTATTTATCAACAAATCTTGAAACTCTTTTTGCACACATGATTGGCAAAAAAGAAGATGTTTTAACTCAGGTATGGAAAGAAAGTGGGGCTGAGAAATTATGTCATGAGAGTTGGCAAAGAATGAGTAGTGCTTTGCCTGTTTATAATAGATATCCAGTTTGGAGTGACTCTGAGCGTTTTACGAGTGTAATTGCAAAGGGGTGTTGGCCTCTTCATCCTTTAGCTACATGGTTTTTAACAAGACAACGTGATGTTGTTCAATCTCGTTCGGCGTTAACGTTTATAAAGGAGATGATTGAACATATTTCTTTAGAAGACGTGATAAAAAATGGTCGTTTGCGTCAGGTTAGTGCGGCAGAATTGATTTTAAATAGCATGTTACCTGAGATGATTGCGGCTGAGCGTGAACTTGGAAGTAACGTAGCAGAAACTTTGCAAATGTTATTAGAAAAGTTCTCGACTCATTTAAATAATGAACAGCGTCAAGTATTGGCTGGCGTGGCTGTCTTAGAGAAAATGCGAGTTGCCAAGCAAACACAAACTAATATGGATTATTTGTTATGCGAAGCGACAGCTCTCACATCTTTAGATTTATCAAATGCTGTACAAGTTTTAAGCCAAGATTTAGGGGCGATTGAATGGAATCAAGATTTAGGGCAATATGAGCTTATTGCTGATGCCTTAACGAGAGGCCAATTTCAACAATGGTTAAGGAAACAACAAAACAATTTATCAACCGATGTTATTCGGGATTTGTTTGTTCGTAGAGGGGTTGCAGATACCGAATTAGGTAATATTACAACTGATTTTGCATTACGTAACGAAATTGCTTCACAGGAATGGTTTTTTGAAGCTCAATTCGCTCATAGTGGTATTTTAGAAAAGATTGTACACCGCGTCTTTCAGGATTGGGAACAAGCCACCACACCCACCGACCCCAAAGGTAAAGTTGTTTATGTTTATATCCATCAAGATGAAGATGTTATTCAAATTGAAGAAAAAATAAATAATTTACTGTCTGCGCAATTAGCTCTTATGGGACATAAGTTGGCACCTATTTGGTTTGTGGGTGTGTTTGATCAAGAGGGAATTTTAGCCGATCATATTGGACGATTACATTTGTTTAATGAACAGATGAGTTTAGAAGATCGTGAACGATTTCGTCGTTTTGTCCCTGAAGAAATAGAGCGAAGTCGACAAGCCCTTAAAGAGGGGACTATCAATGCTATTAAACAGCAGTTATTTTGGATTGCTGGCTTTAAAGAAGCGCCCCTAGGGCGATTAAAACAGGTTGGGGATGCGATTTTTACTAAGGTTTATCAGAAAGCCCTTCCTTTTGCATTTGATGGTTTTGCAACTTCCTCTGGCGGGGGAGCTGGAGATTGTGCACAATTAACAAGAAGTTTGATTGCTCATCAAGTTGATGGAAATTGGGTGCAAGCTCAACCTAAGCGATTGCAGAATAGAGCAACTGCCTTATTAGTAAGGAGCTGGAAAGTTCTTTCATCCAAGGGTGTATTAACAGAACCTGTTAATAACAATGTAAAAGAGGTTTTTGAATGGTTACAAAGTAATCATCAAGATGATCCGACTTTAACCCTTTATAAATCTTTTAAGGCGCTTATTGCCCCTCCTTATGGGATGAATTCGGCATCAGCTGGGTTAATGTTGGGTTTGTTGCTAGGTGGTGTTAGTCCGCCTCGTCGTATAAATTTTAAAGGAGAAATGATTGCTGCCGTTGATTGGGTTAATGAAGCATTTCCTGCTCAGAAAGGACGTCATTTTCTTGAAAACAACATACTTGAGCAAAGTTCTTTAATATTTTTATCCGAAGATTCTGAAGGCCGGTGGCGTAAATTATTGAAACAATGGGAAGAAGAAGTAAGTTATAAAACGATATGTGATTTAGCTAAAGATGTTGAAGTGATGAAAAAAATTGATCCCCTGCCAGAAGTTTTGGAAGGAACTTATCTTTATTTGCGGGATCACTCAGCAAAAATATTAAAAAAGTTAACAGAAGCAAAAGATGATTTAGATTTAATTGAACGTATTGTTGAGAAAGCGGAGCGTCAAAATGCAGTGGGTGAATTATTGCGAACTAGTACGCAACTTATTAATGATAAAAAGTCTAAGGAAAAAGAGGGGCGATGGCCTGAGCAACTTATTAATGAAATGAATGTTTTATTGACGATGATACGTCAGATTTTAGAAGGAATTCTTCATGATTGGATACCACGTCAGAGTTGTAATGCTGCGGTACAAGTCAGTCAGTTTCGACATCGTTCAGATAAAGCAGTAGAAAGCCTTAATTTACTTGGATTTACACTAGAAGCTAAAACGTTAGAAACCCAGGCCCAAAGAAGTATTGCTCAGGTGGAAGCGCGGCAGAAGTTTTCGTTAACGCTTGATGAAAGTGAAGATTATCCAAGGCAGGCAGCACCTACAGTTTCAACACCTGTTCGTGACTTACGCGATGCAATCACTAAAGGGGATGAACTTATTAAAGGCGTGCAAGGCGCGCATTCGGTTTTGAAAGCTGATGAGATTTCTGCACGTATAAAGGCAATTGAAGCGAGGCAAAATAAATTGCGGGAGATGATAAGTCATCACAATAGTACTCTCGGAAATTTATTTAATTTACAAATTGAATCAGAAGAAACTTTAAGGGACACCTTAGTAAAGTCAGATCATTTAAGAAAGATATTTCACGGAACGCCAGATGGAAATGAAGTCAGTGAAATGGTCGTATTAATTGAACGAGTGTTAAATGATTTGGCAGTCTGGGAAAACAATAATATAAGTTCAGAACGTCTTGAGGAATTGTTAGGTCAGCAGATTGAAATTCAAATTAATGAGTTTAATCAGTTTTTAGAAAATGAAGACATTGAACCATCTTGGGATATTAAGGCAATTTACGCGGCTCTGGTAAAAGAGAGAATTGATGCGGCGTTAAAACGTTCTTCAGATTGGTTAGCGCCACGAAAGCAAATGACTGAAAAAATAAGCTCATTAGATTTGAGTGGATGTGTTTTACTTGAAAAAGAGTTAGTTGCTGCTCCTGAGTATTTATCTCTTGATGCTAAGTATGAGGTCGGTAAATATTTAGACGCTATTAGCGAGCGACATGCACTATTAACCGAAGATCTAAGAATTTCTAAAGTTAATGAATGGATAAAACGGTTTACTTCAATAACACTTCAAAAGCTATCAAAAAATGAAATTGAGCAATTATTGAAATCAATTATTAATCCACCAGTAGAATTGACTCTTGATGAGAAAAACAAAATAGATCCAATAGAAACCCAGCTTACTGCTTGTTTAGATCAACTGAGTGTTGATGAGATTGTTGCTAGAATTGAGCGGTTGCCAATAGAGACGCAACGACAGCTTATTGAAATGCTTAAAGGTAAAATAATTAATTAAAGACAAATAGTAACTAGATTATGTGTCAATAAGGTGTAGGACTAAATGACCACAGACGTTGAAGTGCTGAAAAAGATAGCTGAATCTGGTGATTCAGAAGCACAGTTTCAATTAGCATTGTATTATC
>CANNLO010000106.1 GCA_947505055.1 Methylococcaceae bacterium
ATTAAAAGCATTATTTAACTTGATGACATGACTTGATACAAATAGCGCTCTTTTTTAGTGCGCTAAACCAGGATTCAGCTCAACTTGGTGCAAACAGAACCTCTAGCCAAATCATCTGCCATTTTATGTCTACACACGTTTTTCGACCTACCGATAATCGCTGCTGAACGACAAAGCTTCCGTTTAAGTTAACTCGCAGAAAATAACCCCTCATTAAATGCATTGAAAAATTGAACACGTATGCCAAATCAACCGTAACGGATATTAATGACAATAATGGCACAAAACCTGCTTGTCGTTTAATATATAGCTCTCTGACTAGCCCCCTAAAAACCGAAGTTAGTCCGCGAAAAATGACTTTTCCAGGATCCCAGGAACAAACCCATTGCACAGCATGAAACCAAATGATACCGACGACAAACTTGATGCCTACTACCAACAGGTGCAGGACATCATCCTGAACAAACAGGATTGGGTCAGCGGCTTGCTGCCTGCCAGTACGGCTGTCAGTGCACATGGCGATTATACCGATGCCTGGGTAAGGGATAATGTCTACAGTATTTTGGCCGTCTGGGGACTCGCGTTGGCTTACCGACGTGTTGACGAAAACCAGGGCCGCACTTATCTGTTGGAACAAAGCGTCGTCAAGCTGATGAGAGGACTGTTGACTGCAATGATGCGGCAGGCGAACAAAGTTGAAATGTTCAAGCAATCCCAGAATCCAATGGATGCCTTGCATGCCAAATATGACACTAAATCAGGCGAGGTCGTCGTAGGCGATCATGAATGGGGACATTTACAACTCGATGCTACCTCGCTTTTTTTATTGATGCTGGCACAAATGACCGCATCCGGCTTGCGTATCGTGTTCACCATTAATGAAGTCAATTTCGTACAGAACCTGGTTCACTATATCAGTCGAACTTACCGCACCCCGGACTACGGTATCTGGGAGCGCGGCCACAAAATCAATCATGGCATCGCAGAATTAAATGCCAGCTCTATCGGCATGGCAAAGGCGGCGCTTGAAGCACTGTCCGGTTTTAATCTATTCGGCAAGGAAGGCGGTCAGGCCTCCGTTGTTCATGTGATCAGCGACGACATCGCTAGGACTCGGATCACGCTGGAATCCCTGTTACCCAGAGAATCCATTTCCAAGGAAACCGATTCAGCCCTGCTCAGCATCACCGGTTTCCCTGCTTTCGCGGTCGACAATCAAAGCCTACGGGAAAAAACGGAAGCGATTATTTGCGTAAAACTGGAAGGCCTCTATGGCTGCAAACGCTTTCTGCTGGATGGCCATCAGACTGCGCTAGAAGATGGACACCGCCAATATTATAATCCCCAGGAATTAAAGCAATTCATGGATATTGAATGCGAGTGGCCGCTGTTCTTCACCTATTTACTGCTTAACAACTTGTTCGCCGGCGACCAAACTGCGGCCTTACGCTATCGCGCAAAACTGAAAAGCTTGCTGGTTCAACAAAATGGCCAACTCCTATTACCAGAACTGTTTAGCGTGCCCTACGCTTCGATTGCCGCAGAAAAAGCCTGTCCGCATAGTCAGACCCGTGTTCCGAATGAAAATGTTCCGTTGGTTTGGGCGCAAAGCCTGTACATACTGGGCTGTCTGATTCAGGATGGCTGGCTAGAAATCGACGACATAGATCCATTGGGACGACACAAAACCATTAATCACAATCCGGACTGCAAGCTGAAAATTCAGTTGCTGGCTCAGGACGAAGCCGTGCAAAGTGAGCTAATCGATTATGGAATTGGTACGCAAACGCTAGCAGAAATAGCCCCCATTCAGCTCAGGGAAGCCAGTGAACTGGCCGAGGCTTACACCCATGTGGGCAGAAATGACCGTATCGGCTTAACCGGCAGGCCTTTCAGACAGCTGCGGACCCTGGCTACCTCCAAGTTCTATGTACTGGCCGGCGAGCGCCTGCTTTTTTCGCCGCAATGTCTTAATCAAAAGGGCTTTTATCTGGCGATGGACAACCGTTTACTGATCCAACGCTTACGTCTGGAATTAGCCTATATCTATAAATATTGGGATAAACCCGGTAACCCGCTGGTTGTTATGACAATCAAACAGAATATGCTGGACAGTTACCATCGTGATGTTTTACTTGAGTTTATCAAAGAACTGCAACAAGGCTACACTCAGGGTATCGCTTTAAAGCTTGGGACTGTTGCAGAATTTGCAGAGACTTCCTGTTTTGAAAAAATCGACTACCTGCATGATTTTCAATTTTCCAGAGCCTCCTGGGAGGATGCCGAGCGGCCCTTCCTTGAGATATTACCGATAGACAGGGTTCTAGGCCAGCCCTTGGCGACTAACACCTTGATGGAATGGGAAGTCAGCAGCGACCAGCAACTGATAACGCAACTAATCACCAACGCCAATCTTTATGCACAACTCGAAGTCTTGAGCCTGCTCAGCCAGCGTCATGGCCTGGCTTTCGACACCGGCTTAAAAGCACCGGATCACTCTAGCGGATCTGTGCGTGAATTACTGGAAGAGGTTTATCAACGAGCCGGCGATCAGCATGCCTGGTGTATCGTAAGACGCGGGGCCGGTTTGCTGGGTAAATATGACATCAATCTGGAACAGGCGGCCACTGAAATACTGGTTCGGCAACATGCCCTGACCTTGGGACGCGCCTACAGCAGCAAGGCAACCTTGACCCGCCCTGCTGACTCCTCGGAAATTTTGCACACCATCCGCAGCTATAACACCGATACCAGTGAACAGATCATTATCCAGGAACTGGTCATTTATTTGGGCATGTTAATCAAGTCTAACCCAAAATTGTTTATCGATATGCATACGGTACGCGTGGGCCACATCCTGCAATTACTTATCGTCAGACAGCAACGCGAGTCAGCTTGCGCTACGTTGGCTCAGGCTTTTAACGAAATTCTTTGTTTACCGCCTTATCAATTAGCCGAAAAAGTACAGGATACGCTGGTAGATTTTAGTCATACCGAACAGCAACTGGATTTAGCCGAAACGCTGCACTATGAATTTGCAACGGAGCATCTTGAGCTGACCCGCGCCCGATTCTCAACAAGCATGGACACCCCAACCGTTGCCGATGACTGGTACGAATGGCGCGAACAGCAAGGCAGTATCGGCAGAGAAAATGATGCTTTTTATGCTGGTGTTCGGGACATTCTGCACGCTTGCAATGGCTTAGTGATCGGTGAAAAACTGAACAGCAAAAACAGATTGGATAGCGAAAACACCCTGTCACAGTCGACGGAGGGCGAACAAAGCTTTAAGCTACACATCAATCATTTGCTGAACAAAATCCAGTCGCCGATCTACCGCCAATTAACGGTAGAAGCCCTAAAAGCAATAGCCTCTATTTTTCGTGAAAATGCCTCCCTGCATATTGACGACACCTTATTAATAGATATTATTCTTGAACATGCCATAAGAATTTGCTGGTTACAAGGTCACTCGGAGCAGGAAGAAAATTATGACGTCTGTGAGTCCATAGCCTGGCAGACTTTTTATCACTTGGCGCCTCACCAGGTTGCCAATGCCGTGCTTGATGCATTAATGCATCTGCTTAACACAGAGGAGACTTCATCATGATACTAGCGGGTGACATAGGCGGAACGAAAACGACATTGTCTCTGTTGAGCAGAGAGCCCGACGGCTCCTTGAACTGCTTACAGGAAGAAACCTACGCCAGCCATCAATTCCCAGCTTTTGATGACATTTTAACGGCCTTTTTACCTGCAGCTCATACTATTACCTCAGCGTGTTTTGGCGTTGCAGGCCCCGTCGTCAACCAACGCTGTCTAACCACGAATTTACCGTGGTTGCTGGATGCTGCCGAGTTAAAAATAAAACTGGCAACTGCCAACGTAAAACTGCTGAATGATCTGGAAGCCATGGCGCTGGGCATGCTGTCGCTGCCGGAGCACGATCTGGTCGAGTTAAATCCCAACGCAGAAACTCAAAACGGCAATATCGCGGTCATAGCCGCCGGAACAGGTTTGGGTGAAGCCATTTTGTATTGGGACGGCAATAAACATCATCCTATCGCTTGCGAAGGCGGTCACAGTGATTTCGCCCCTCGAAATAGCCGGCAGGATCAACTGTTATCCTATCTTAGAAAAAGTTACCCGGAACATGTCAGTTGCGAACGCATTCTGTCGGGTGACGGCTTTGGTCATCTGTATGATTTTCTCTGTGAGCGGGGCTATGCGCCGCCCTGCCCTGATGTTCCTGGGTCCAGCATTGCCAGGAATGCGATCATTTCCCGGCTGGGTGTTGCCGATGAAGACCCGCTCTGTGCCGAAGTTGTTAGGCTTTTTGTTGAAATCTACGGCGCTGAAACTGGTAATCTGGCCTTAAAGTCACTAGCCACAGGCGGAGTTTTTATCGGCGGTGGAGTCGCGCCTAAAATCTTACCGGCCATGCAAGACGGTCGCTTTATACAAGCCTTTAAAGCCAAAGGTCGATTTCTCCCGCTGCTGAATAAAATTTCCGTCAAATTATCACTAAACCCACGCGCACCGTTGATTGGCGCGATTAATTATTTTGATTGAGCACACTACACATCCCACATTGCCAAGCTTGAGTTTGGGAATGTCCAAGGTAAAGCAAAAAGTGTCCGATTGCTTCAGAACAGAAACTTATGTGCTTGCTTATTGTCGAATATCGAGCTACCTGAAAAACACCATGCAACTCTTTTAATACGCTAGAGCCCAACTGATTTCGCTCTGGATAAAAAACTATTCACAGTAAATTTTAACTCTTCAGCGGCCTAAGTTGGGCAAAAATTTTTTATTCTAATATGACAAAGTTCAACCAAGGAAGTAGCAGAAACCGGCAAAAAGGCATGCCATAGCTGACGCTGAATTTACAAAACCGAGTGACCTCATCATCATTTAATATTGACAAGTATTGTGATAAAGCTCAAATTGTCAGGCAAGGTAAACATGCAATAAATAAACCGCCACGCTGGAGTTTACGCGAAGCCTATACTTCAGCGCTGGATGTACTGAATCACTTGCGATTTACCTAACTAAATAGGCTTAAAACCTAATTAGTTGCAGGACTAATAATAAAAATAACTACAACGAGGTTTACATCACATGAAATTATTAAAAAGCGCTGTCGTAGCGACTACATTGGCACTTTCTTTAGGATCTTTTTCTGCTACTGCTGATATCTGTTTAGGTATGGCATGCATGTATAACAAAATGACGGCAGCTGAAGGAATTGACGCTACTTTAGGTCAAATTACGGTGATATTGAAGGCTGTCAGTGACAAAGCAGCTAACGATGTTATTATAGAAGACATCAAAGATGCATTAAAATTAAGTAAAGAAATCAATGCTAATGATAAAGTTGACCGTAACCGTATGCGCGCCAATGACTCGTTGAAAAAAGCTCGAGGCGCTGTAAAAGAGGGTGATTTGATTACAGCAACAGAAAACCTAAAAGAAGCCGAACAACGTTTTTCAGACCTTAAAGGCATGATCGACTTAACCCAAGCTGACAGAGCATCGCAACAAACCCACATGCTAAACCGTATATTGGATACCCACGATAGCGCAGCTGGCGCCCGATAGTAACTTAGGTTGGGCAACAACTTTTCGTTGTCCAACCTTTCAGCATCCGATAGTGGACAAGCTGCGGACATGACTAAGTTACATAAGGTATGGATGGCAAGAACATCCTTGTTGTCTTTGCTCATCACCCTATTTACCGACCGCTCTCGAATCCTCGCACTTGGATCCGTTACGCGGCGTAAATTGGGCTTAAGGAAGTCTGTCGCTCCTGCCGAGCGGTAGCAGTATTAAACCTAACCAGGAGTTCTTCCGACTACGATGCAATAGATGAAAGCAGACCGAAGGGTAATTGCACTTGGACCAACCAAATCGTTAATCTAAAATAATTAGGCTGCCTAAAATATGGAGCATTTAAATTAGCGCCCACATCAATCTTGCCTTTTTCACATCCACAATTATTTCGGGCAAGGCCATTCTTTCATCAGTGCTGCCTTAACAAGTGAATCGGCACTTGTACTCCATAATTCTTGATGCTCATTCAGGTATTTAGACACAACATTTGCAGCTTGATCTGAAGTGATATTTTGCGGACAAAATAAACCCGACCCCATCGTTGCGTCAACAACACCCATTACATAATAAACATAAGCCCCTGCATCATAGAGTTCAGCATTGTCTATATCACCGCTTTTATAAGCAGTTGACTTGTCGTGAAGCTTATGACCATTTATAAAAGCATTGAAACCAGCATTAGCTGAAATTGGCATCAGCATTGTAGCGATTAGGATTAACTGTGACGCTTTCATTTTTACACTCCATAAATTTTTTAGTATATAGGAACAGTTTATATCGCTATAAACTGGATTACTCGTACAACTGATAATGACGGTATTCGGCCAACAACAGACGATAACTGCTTATGCTTGCCTATAAGCATAATGGGCTCTGAATTTTAAAAAAATCCCCCATTCTTTAAGCTTTCTTCCCAATCAATCCTCTCGGAGTCAGCCAGGAACCTGACCAAACGTTTAAAACTAACCCGATTGGCCTTGTTATCGCCGGCACTAAAGCAGGCTTCCAAGTCGGCATCATTAACACTAAGCAGGGAACATGGCAGTATTGCCGATGACATTCTAGCGTCAGCAAATACTGTTAAGCGTTTTCCTGAAATTAATTTACCCCTCAGACGGGCCGAATAATAATAGCCCAATTGGGCAAGATTAGGTTACGCACCGGTGTCGTCTTCTTTAAAAAAAATATTCAAAAAATGAATTCTTACCCTGAAAGGTTCGTGAAAGCAAGAGAGCGTAGAATTAAAACTTATCTTACAACCAATAGACTTTCTTTTATTTATTCTTCATGACGACAACAAAATAGAATTTTCTTTAAGCATTATCTAATGCGGCTTTTTTCTTGTTTAGGCATTTATGTTCTTAAAACCGAACGCCAAATAGTTCTTGACACCTTACTTCCCCATAATTTCAAGAACACCATTGCCAATCGGATTTAGCGTTCTTTACACGATAAGGAAAGTTAACTACTGTAATTGGCGCTTAAATATCAATTTGATACTACATATAATAAATCACTTCTTCGGACTTTTGGATATGATACATAAACACGCTCAGTACTATTTTCAACATCTAAAGGACGATATTCCGGCAGGTATCGTAGTGTTTTTAGTCGCTTTACCTTTATGCCTCGGAATAGCGCTGGCATCAGGGGCTCCTTTATTTTCAGGTTTAATCGGCGGCCTAATAGGTGGTCTTATTATTTCCTGGCTCAGTGGTTCACAGCTCGCTGTTTCAGGTCCTGCGGCCGGTTTAACCGTCATTATTTTCAATGCTATTGAAACTCTCGGTAGTTTTCAAGGAGTACTGGTTGCTTGTGTGTTAGCAGGCATCATGCAACTGGTACTTGGATTTCTGAGAGCCGGAATTATTGGCGCTTTTTTCCCAGCCGCGGTCATTGAAGGAATGCTGGCTGCAATTGGCTTGATTTTGATTATCAAACAGATTCCTCATGCCACCGGATACCATAGCAGTTATGAAGGTGATGAGAGCTATATGAAGGAAACTGCCGAATCCAGTTTTGCTGAGTTAATTGATGCCTTTGGAGTCATTTCTCCAGGCTCGGTGGTTATCAGTGTCGTGGCATTGTTACTGTTAATATTATGGAGCACGCCCTGGTTTAAAAAACAAATCTGGCTAAAACTGATCCCCGGCCCCTTGGTAGTCGTCGTCTGGGGCGTTGGCTACAACGAGTTCGCTCGACAGTTTGCGCCCGACTGGGCAGTCATAGGCGAACATTTGGTCAGCTTGCCTGTTTCGGAAAAAGCCATCGACTTTTTCGATAACTTTGTACTGCCAAACGCCAGCTATCTAAGTTATCTGGACAATCCGCAGGTTTATACCATTGCCGTAACGATTGCGATTATTGCCAGTCTGGAAACCCTTTTAAGTCTGGAAGCAACCGATAAACTCGACCCTATGAAACGTCTCGCACCCACCAACCGCGAACTGAAAGCGCAAGGCATTGGTAATATTATTAGCGGATTAATTGGCGGTTTGCCAATGACTGCCGTTATCGTGCGCAGTGCGGCCAGCATCAACGCAGGTGGACAAACGCGTATTGCCTGTTTTACCCATGGTGTGTTTTTGTTGCTCAGCGTCATGTTTTTGTCGAAGTACCTCAACTATATTCCGCTAGCCTGCTTAGCGGCTATTTTATTGCATACCGGTTATAAACTGGCCAATCCGGTTTTATTCAAGTCGTTTTACAGAAAAGGTATGAGTCAATTCCTACCTTTTGTTATTACCGTGATTGCCATTCTGGTGACCGATTTACTAAAGGGTATGGCCATAGGTATGGTTATTGGTCTGTTTTTTGTTATCAAAACCAATTATCACGCCGCCATTACGCTCACTCAAGATGGCTCACACTATCTGCTGACACTGAACAAAGATGTTTCTTTTCTGAATAAAGCGTTATTAAGAAAATTTATTTTGAGCATCCCGGAACAAAGCACGGTAAAAATTGATGCCAGCAAAGCCCAATTTATTGATCATGATATTATCGAAACGATTGAGGATTTTCTGACGACTGCACCAGACGACAATATCACAGTCGAAATCGTTGATCTGCATGGAAAAGAAAAGACCAGGAAACACGAAGCTCTGGTGATTTTAAATGGTAGGGCGTGAAGTCGTATGTTCTCGCTGAATGTTGGTTTTAAACGCTAACAACTGGACATTCACACGGGTAAAGCGAGGTTTGGAATGTGCATGAAATAACTTGAGCATTTTAATCTCTCCCCCTATCCTCTCCAACAGGAGTGGGAGCAAGTTATTTAAATTATTTCGTGCGCGTTCCTTAATGAAAACACAATCAATAACAATGCAAACTAACACCTCCAAAAAAGCTAATTACAGGGGTCTATTTTCCAGCCTGAAGTATGATTTTCCGGCAGGTATCGCCGTTTTTCTAATATCCATCCCGTTATCTTTAGGGATCGCACTGGCATCCGGTGTGCCTCTGTTTTCCGGCTTGATTGCCGGCATCATCGGCGGAATAATAGTCACGCCATTAAGTGGTTCTTCGCTGGGTATCAGCGGTCCGACAGCGGGTCTCGCGATTATTGTATTATCGGCCGTTCAACAACTGGGCTTCAATGCTTTTCTACTGGCCCTGGTGATGGCAGGGGTTATTCAAATCTGCATGGGGCTAGCAAAAGCAGGGGTTATTGCTTATTACTTTCCGTCTTCGGTCATTAACGGCATGCTGTCCGGCATAGGCTTCATTTTGTTCTTGAAGCAAATCCCCCACGCGATAGGGTATGACTGGGATTATGAAGGCGATTCCTCATTTTTTCAGCCTGATAGTTATTCGTCTTTTTCTGAACTGGCCCATATGCTGGCATTTAGCTCACCTACGGCCATTTTAATTGCGGTTGTATCGCTGGCGATTCTGATCCTTTGGGAACAGCCTTTTATGAAAAAATATCGCCTTTTTGAACTATTCCAAGGCGTATTAATTGCGATTTCAGTCGGTGTGCTAATCAATCAAGGCCTGCTATATTGGTATCCTGAGTTGGCACTGCGGGGTAATCATTTGGTCATGATACCTGTGCTGCAAAATACCAGTGATTTATTAAATCAGCTCCATTACCCGGATTTTTCTCAGCTCAGTAATTCCGCTATTTACCTGACGGCATTAACCCTGGCTGTAGTAGCCAGTTTGGAGACCTTACTCTGTGTGGAGGCGGTTGACAAAATAGATCCCTATAAGCGAGTGACGCCGACTAATCGAGAGCTGATTGCTCAGGGCATCGGTAATGCCTGTAGTGGCTTGCTCGGCGGCCTGCCGCTGGCGCAAGTCATCGTGCGTAGCTCCATAAATATTCAATCCGGCGCAACAAACAAAGCATCAGGGACAATTTGTGGATTACTGCTGCTAATCGCGGTCATTTTTATTCCAACGCTGCTCAACAAAATCCCTTTAGCCAGTCTGGCGAGCGTGTTAATGGTGGTCGGTTATAAATTGATCCGGCCGACGGTTTTCAACATCATGTACAAAGCCGGCATGTATCATTTCATCCCGTTCTGCATCACTATTGTCAGCATGGTTTTTACTGACCTGCTTGTCGGCCTGGCTATTGGACTGATCGCTGCTTTATTTTCCATATTGCTGGAAAATTATAAAAGTGCTTTTTATTTGAACGAATCGCACATCGGTAATAAAACCATACTTCGATTATCAGAGCATGTCTCTTTTCTAAATAAAGCCAATATTCAACAAACCTTTGAACAGTTGCCCGATTATTCAGAAGTAGTCATTGATGCCACACGTTCAAAATACATTGATTACGATGTTTTCGAAATTATTGAAAACTTCAAGATCGAAGCACAACGAAAGCACATCAAACTAACCATTGAAAACCTGCGCGGTTATGGCGTGCTGGCGGCAGTTGAGAATGCGCGAGCGCCCACCTACGATACCCAGCAATCATTAACACCGGCTAAAGTGTTGGCACTACTGAAAGAGGGCAATGAACGTTTTGTTAATAATCTTAATTCGAACCGGAATTTACTGGAACAGATTAACGATACCCGGCAAGGACAATTCCCCATTGCAATTATTCTGAGCTGCATGGATTCGCGCACTTCCGTTGAACTGATTTTTGATCAGGGCTTAGGCGACGTCTTCAGTGTGCGCGTGGCGGGGAATGTTATTAACGATGACATTCTGGGCAGCATGGAATACGCCTGCAAGCTGGCAGGCTCAAAGTTAATTGTGGTGCTGGGGCATTCACATTGCGGCGCCATCAAGGGCGCTTGCGCACATGTGGAACTTGATCATTTAAGCGGACTATTAGACAAAATAAAACCAGCCGTGGATGCCGTAAATGCCGAACAGTCAAGAGAAGTCACGGCTAATAATGACGCTCTTGTACAAAAGGTGGCGGATAAAAATGTGCAGTTGACGGTTGAGCAAATTCGAAACAAAAGCCCTGTGTTAAACGCCATGATAAAAAGCGGTGACCTCGTTATAGTCGGCGCAATGTACAACATTGAAACGGGTAAAGTTAAATTCAATTTAGATTAACAACAAAGCTTACAGAGCTAAACATGATGGCCCAATTAGAGTGAGTTTTACTGAGTTTATGCTGTTGGAAGCAAGCTATGAAGACCTTAGATAATCGAAAGTTATTGATCAGAGTCATCCTGATCGGCCTTGTTATCACCCTGTATGATGTGATGTTGGATGCATTATTTTCAGTCCTGCATATTGCCTTCGAATGGGTCGAACTTGCTCTTGAGGAGATCATCGAACATATTTTTCATACTAGCCGTCAACAAAGCCAACTTATCGTCTTTTATCTACTGTGGCTTATTTTAATTTACGGACTCTATAGGCTTGGGCGAGTGCTACCTTGTTTTTTTAAGCGACTTAAAGAACAACTACTTGCCACTAGCTTGCAGTATAAATCATACATTTCAAGTTATTGGAGAGAGCAGTCTTCAATCAAGAAAATAAAATTAGCGATCTCTTTTGCATTGAGTCTATCTTGCCTGACCTTTTTTGCCTTCAACTAATAGTAATAGTCGACTAATCGAAAATACTTTTATCTTGCCAAAGAACTCGGTAAGGATAATAACGAAGAAGTTAGAATTAAACTCATTGAACACATCCGATGATTCTGTCATGCGGTGGAGCCATTTTAACCAGCAGGGAGAGTATGCTTTCTCGGGTCAAAAATGGTAGATTCCATCGGGTTGTAAGTTCTCAAAATCTACCCCCTAAAAGCAGCCATAATTAGAGAGGTCGAAAATCGTCTGCAGGCCTTTATGCTTTTTATGCACAGTCACTTTGCACCCAGAACAATTTTAATGACTGGATCCTTACCTGTATTTTCTCTTAATGAATTGATATTGTTAAGTATATTTTGATCGACCAGACAATTTTTAAGATAGGGCTTGTTCTCAAAATAGACGATTTCAATTTCCATACCGAGTTTCAACTGCCCCCATGAGATTTCAATAATCGGTCGTCCCACAACAACCCCATTACCAGGCAAGCCCATTAGACTACTATTCTTCCAGGATTTTTTAACCAGCGGTGCTTCCACCACTGTCGGTTCAGCGTTGGTGGCTTTCAGTATATTAAGAAATGTGTCGATAACATCAGGATCATAATAACTTTGCTTTAGAGTCATTAATTTAGCGAGGGCATCTTTGACGGACATAACCGCCCCTGTTTCCGAACCCTCAAGAAAGGCTATATAGTCTCTGACCACACTGATAATACGCGATCCCATCGGGATGTTTTGTTTAGCTAGATGGTCGGGAAAGCCAGAGCCGTCATAACGTTCGTATTGATGCCGGATCAACAAAGAGGCGCCTTTCAACTGGGTCAAGCCCTTTAATAAAGCTTCGCCGTTTACCGCATGTTTTAAAAAACTTTGTTTGTCAGCAAGCGGTATCTTGTAATAAGGTTTAGACAGCACGCTATCCGGCAAGCCCATTTTACCAATCTGCATCAGTAAACCGGCATATAAAATATTCTTCTTTTCTTCTTCGTTCAAACCCAATTGGCGGGCAATCTGCAAAGAATTTTCGGCGATATATTTTGATTGTCCACTTTTAATGCCGGGGCGCATTTCAATAGTGCGTGAAAATGATCTGATCGAAGCAATATATTGTTTTTTTAGACTTTTATTGACCTCGGCAAGATCTTGCATCGCAAGTTTAAGTGTCTCGGTACGTTGTTCG
>CANNLO010000107.1 GCA_947505055.1 Methylococcaceae bacterium
CTTGCATGTTGCCAACTACTGTTTTACCACCGGCGGAGGAAAACTTTTATTCGATGTATTTCTCACGCGGCGTAGTGCTAGAAGCGGATGTGCTGGCCAAGCGGTTGCGCGAACAGGGTGATAAAGCGCCTCGTCGTTTGGTGCAGGTTTATCGTGATAATGAAGTGGGCCGTGCGGCAGCGACGCAATTGACTCAGGCACTGCGTGATTCGGGAATCAAGGTTGAGGATCATATCTTAAACGGTCAGGATAAGGCAGAGTTAAGTGCAGCACTGAAAGGTTTGTCCGGCAAGGATGGGGTGATACTGTGGTTACGTCCGGTGGATTTGATCGCGGTTAATAAAGCCGCGTCAAAACAGTCTCCTGCTGTTGTTTATGTTTCCGGTTTTTTGGCGGAAGAAAACTATGCGATGTTTGCCAAGTCCTGGAAGCCCCAGGTTCGTGTGGTCTATCCTTACGAGTTGGGTGATAAACATAAAGTAAATGTCGAAACCATGCAGAAATGGTTAAAGGCCTGGGGTCTGCCATTGGTCAACGAAGCATTTCAGACTGAGGTCTACTTTAATTTGCTGTTTTTGACTGATCTTTCTTCGCAATTGCTGGATAACCTGTATCGCGATTATTTGTTGGAGCGCGCTGAGGATATGATGAGCTGGGGTTCCAATATCTCGATTTACCCCAGTTTAAGCATGGCACCCGGTCAGCGTTTTGCGTCCAAGGGCGCGTATATTGCGAAAATTGCCGCAAATGGCAAGTTGGTAGCTGATTCTGAGTGGCTGGTGCCTTAAGTTTATTTGGCTCTTTGGGTGCGTTACGCATTACTTATACACCCTAACAAATAGACATCGCACTTATGCATTCTAAAATATTCGTACATAAATGGTTGTATACCTGATGCTTTAGGGGTTTGGGGATATAAGCAAAATATCACGCTAACGAGTTCCAATACGTGTTTCCACACCAGAGCGCGGAATGGATAATATGTTTATTAAAAATAAAATGCATATAAATAATATGACTGATAACAATCAAATTTTGGGGTTAATAAACCTGCGAAAAAATTCAATCCTGTCCGCTTTTATTATTGCTTGTTCATTGGTAAGACCTGTGCTCGCTGAAGAATCGTTGAATATGGAGCATAAGCCTGACGCGCCTTCCTTCACTCGTTCAACTGCAACCTATAATGTACCGGATGTTGCCGTGATTCGTCAGGATGGAAAAAAATTATCGTTTATTAAAGAATTAGATGACGGTCGGCCAGTGGTTATGAGTTTTGTTTTTGTATCGTGCTCAGCCATCTGCCCTATGCTGACTCATGTCATGTCCAAGTTACAAACTAAGTTAGACCAAGACAAGCAACAAGCTCATTTAATATCAATCTCAATTGATCCAGAAAGTGATACGCCAGCTAAATTAACCGAATACGCAAAAAAATTCGGCGCTGATCCTGGTTGGGATTTCTATACGGGGACTAGAGCAGTTAGTCTGTCGCTACAAAAAGCCTTCAATACTTATCGTGGAGATAAAATGAATCATACGGCCGTCATTTTGATGCGTTCCAAACCAGGTCAACCCTGGTTGCGTGTTGAAGGATTTTTAAGTGCGGATGCGGTTTTCCAGGAATACAGCGCACTAAGTCGATAGCAATAAAAATATAACAACAGGATGGGGATTTCCTCATCCAAATATATTTAATTTTTGTCCTTCCTGCTTTTTTCATCACACTGTAACAATAAAAGAGTAATTTATTGTTACATTCACAATTTTTACTTTTAATTTGGCTTTATTTGGCTTTATTTGCACTTTTTTTAATTGCTTTACTTTAATAATTCAAAAGTTCTGCCATACTTAAATTATAATCAAAGGTAGCTTTAATTTAGGTGCCTTTGTTTTCTGAAAAAGAACTAAATAAACCAAAGCCCATTACTTTCTTCTTGTGAAAATAGTATGTTGCATAAAGCATTGAAAGAAAAGACTATTATCATTGCAGAGACCAATGAATCCTCAGTCGCAAGGTTAACGACTGAATTACAGGATAAGGGGTTTTTCAATTTTGAATTTGCCGTCAATGGCGGTGAGATTTTTAAAATTGCCAGAAAATATTACGAAACCCCCGAAAAACTTGGTTTGATAATTGTAAGTAATGAACTGCCCGGTTGTCAGGTGAATGATTTACACATATCTTTTTCTCATGTTGATGGCGGAATATTCATTCCATTGATCATATTAATCAGTGACGATTTTGCTGAGGCTGATGTCTGTGAACATCGCGAGGATGGCCAAAACTTCTTTCATTGCCTGAAGCAAAACTATAGTTCACTTGAGCTGCTGATGGCAGTTAAGTTTTTCCTTGGCTTACAAAATGAAAAATATCTTTATTATAAACAGCAAGAAAGACTTTTAACCGAATTATCTGAACGAAAGATACTGGATCAAAAACTTAAGTATCTGGTCGAACATGATGAGTTGACGGGACTAGTTAACAGAAGTGCTTTGGAACAGCGCATCCAGTTTACCTTGAACCGTAATAGCAGTAGACACTTTTCTTTGGACAGTGCTTTATTATTTATAGATTTGGATCGGTTCAGCTTGTTTAATGAACTGGAAGGTTTCGACGTTGGTGATCGTTTACTGACTGAAGTAATCAGTTTAATCAGAAATACGATGAATAATGTAGGCGTTTTCGCCCGTATCGACTCGGATAAGTTCGGCCTTTATCTGGATAACTGTACGATTGTTCAGGCTGACATCTGGTCAAAAAAGATTTTAGCCGCTTTAGATAACTTCAGGTTCTTAATTGGGGCGATTGCTTACAACATTACCGCCTCAATCGGAATGAGTTCTTTGAACTCCTCTAAAACAATGCTTCACCCCAGAGAACTGATTACCCAAGCTCATCAGGCTTGTTGCATGGCCAAGACCTATGGTGGAAATAAGGCCTGGAAATATGACAGTGAAGATTCAGTGGTTAGGGAAAGGCATCGTGATATTTACTGGGTTCCGATTATCCGAGACGCTTTGATCAATGATCGTTTCTTTTTAGTATTTCAGCCGATAGTCAATTTAAATAATGGGGATATTTCTCATTATGAGGTTTTAATTCGCTTGAGAAGCCTGGATGGCAAAGTTATTGGACCTGCAGAGTTTATTCCAGCCGCCGAAAGAATGGGCTTGATACATGGAATAGATTTATGGGTCGTCGAAAATGCTATCGATTGTCTCGCTGCGCTACCTAACAGTTCGTCGCATATTTCATTGTCAATCAATTTGTCCAGCATTGCATTTCAGGATATGTCCTTATTGCCGACAATTAAGCAGAAACTTGTCATGACTGGTATCAGAGCGGAACGGTTGACTTTTGAAATAACCGAGACGGCAGCGGTAGAAAATTATAATCAGACCCGCTCCATGATCAATCATATTCGCGCTTTGGGTTGTCACTTTGCTTTGGATGATTTTGGTGCAGGCTTCTGCTCATTTAATTATTTAAAAACCTTCCCTGTCGATTATGTGAAAATCGACGGTCAGTTTATCTCTAATCTGGTGAGTGACGAAACCGATCAAATGCTGGTGCGATCAATGCATCAGATTGCCAATAAAATGGGTAAAAAAACCATTGCTGAATTTGTTGAAAACACTGAAACAATAAGTCTTTTAAGGAAAATAGGTGTTAATTATGGCCAGGGATATATTTTTGGGAAGCCAAGTGAGCAGCTATTAAAGGATAATGTTTTTCAAATTGATGAAATAATGGATGCAAGGAAAATAGAAAGTCGTATAAAAGTTTTTTAAGATGGCAAGTGCCATCAGTTTGACGCTGTAGTTCAGCTGCTTATCCCTAAAGCATAATATCCGTTACAGCGAACAAGCTAAAAGCTTACTTATTGTTAATAATAAGAATTCTAATTAATCTTTACTCGCTTCCAGCACTAAATAATTTCTGCCTGCCTCGCTATAGATCAGAAAGGTCTATTATCGATAGCAGTTCTTTCGGGCTAAAAGGTTTGGTCAGATAATAGTCCGCCCCCGATTTTTGTCCGATCTCAAAATCTTCCTGTTGACTACTGGCAGTTAACATAACGATTTTACAGTTTTGCGTATCTTTCCAAGATTTGACCATTTCACAAATTTGAAAGCCATTTAATTCACCTGGCATCATCACATCAAGAATGACATAGTCAGGGTTTTGGTCGGTGATAATAGGCAAGGCTTTTTCACCGCAATCGGCCTCGAATAACTCAATCCGACTGTCGGTCAAAGTTAGTCTAAGTAAGTGACGAATAAGACGATTATCGTCAACAATCAGGATTTTTATTTTATTTGATAGTGTCTGATTGCGCATGATCATTCCATGTTTTTATTAGCTGAAACTAGTTTTAACCACAGCGTTACAGTGGTCCCAATACCTGGCTTGCTTATAATATCTATAAGTCCCTCGTGAATATCCATGATTTCTTTTACCAGAGACATGCCAAGTCCGGTTCCCGTTATATCTCCCATGTCTTTAGCCCGCCAAAAACGAGTATAGATTTGTTTGAGATGTTCTTTGGTCATTCCTATACCATGATCCCGTATGACTATCCCTACCTCTGCCTGCTCATTAGTCTGCCGCTCTTTAATGCTGAGTTCAATGTCACCAGTTTTAGAATATTTGTAGGCATTACTTAAAACATTAGTGATAACTTGTCTTAACTTGTCTGCGTCGACAAAAACCTGAAAATCACCTTTTAGCTTGTTACGTTTAATAATGCGTGGATCGCCAGGCATCATAAGATCATTGATCGCACGTTCGACAATATTCAATAAAGGCTGTTCTATAAAAACAAAATCCATGCCCAAGCGGGATTCAATGCGGGCAAGATCCAATAATTGATTAAGTATATTGACCAAACTGGCTGATTGATGATAAATGGTCGATAAGATTTCCTGAGTGGTTTCTTTGTCATATTCTCTGGAGAGCAAAAGTTCGGAAAAACCAAATACGCTCGCCATAGGAGTTCTTAATTCATGTGCTGCGGTTGCAAGAAACGCACTTTTCATTTCCGCTATTTCAGTTTCGATTGTAACATCGCGAAAATAAATAACTTTTGCAATAGTTTCATTGCTCAAGAGTCGTTCGGTTCGGTCTAATATCAATATTTTTTTCGTATGCCTCGCAAGATCTTTAGTGTTATCGGAGCGTTTTAAATTGGGAATATGACCATTTCTCGAATCAATAACATAGATTTTTTGGTTTGCAATTGCCTTGTTTGAATAAGGCGAAGTCTGGTTACATATTTGATCGAAGCATGCATCAAAAGCTTCCTCGGTTAACCCTGTCAATTTATTCAACTTAAAGCCCGTCATGGATATAAATGCAGGGTTGATGGACTGAATAAAGCCTTGTTTCGTCACGGTAACAATGCCATCCGGACTCATGGTAAAGATCGCTTCCAATTCCTGTTCACGGCGCTTTAGTTCGTCTTCCGTTTTTTTAAGTAAGGTGACATCAGCATGAGAACCTAACATCCTGCAAGGTAACCCTGAATTATTGCGCACCACGGCGCCGCGATCATAAATCCAGCGCCAACTGCCGTCTTTATGTTTTAATCGATGAATATTCTCAAAGGAGGACTTACCCTCAACGCAAGCCGTGAGATCAGCCATGGCCAACTTTAAGTCATCCGGATGAACTCGATCTTGCCAACTGGCAAAACAATTTTCAATTTCATGATTCTCATATCCCAACATGGCCTTCCAACGTGGGGATAAATAAACTGAATTGTTTGTTAAATCCCAGTCCCATATGCCGTCGGTAGTCGATGAGGCCAGCAAAGCATATCGTTCCTGACTACTATCCAAGGCCAATTCCATCGATATTTGCTCGGTCATATCCAACATGGCCCCCGTTAAAAACCATTCTTCTGCAGAAGTTGAGGCAACATTCTTTTGGGCAAGTAATGACATCCATCGGCTATCGCCTGTTGCGCATGTCAAACGAAATTGATTACGGAGGGGCGAGGCGTTTAACCCAATCGAATTTAAATACAGAATACAATTATCATGTTCTTCGCTATGAATAAAATCTACCAGGGATTTACCCAAGGTTTCAGCTTCCGAATATCCTGTGAGTAAGGTCCAGGCCGGATTGATAAAGGTGATACTGTAATTTGTATCAGTCTGAAACAAGACTTCAGAGATGGTTTCTACAACATTCTTAAAGCGAAGTTCTTCGGAAAGCAAGGCGAGAGAAGCTATTTTATTTTCATGAATGTTAATCAGTGTGCCGGAGTAACCGCTAGTATTTTTATCGCTCTCATGAGAAATATTAATTTCAAACCACCGAGATACCTCATCTTTGCAAATCAAACACAGCTCAATTTTTGGAGAAAATGTTTCAGCAAGCGCTTTATTCAAGCAATCAAAATCACTGTCGCTTATGAAGTTTTTGAGGGGTTTTCCAAGGCAGTCTTTAATATCGAACCCGGTATGACTTTGCCAGGCTTTGTTGAGGAAACTAATCACAAAATGGGTGTCGAGGGTAAAAACAATTTGTGAAATATTATCCAGTAACTTGTGGTAGCGATTTTCTGAGACCGATAAGGCTTCTACTAAGCGATACTGGATTTGAGTGTGCCGTGTATTTTCAAGTTCTTCTGAAGAATTACTCACCACTTATACCCAATTTTTTCAAAAGCTCCTCTAATGTTACTACTTTAGCGTACAACGGAAAAATTTGTTGGCAGTAAAATTCCTGCTCTACTTGGGTTCTCGCTGAAGTAATATCACTAAGAATATAAACTTTAAAGCCCTTATCCGAGGCAAAGCGCCCTGTCGAATCAATGCATATTGAAGTCACCGCCCCGGCAAGGACAATGTTTTGAATGCCGGAATCAATTAAAAATTGCTCGAGGTTTGTATCAATAAAGGCATTTAAGCCATGTTTTCCCCGCAAGTAATTAATTCTATCGCCAAATTGCTTTAACTCGTCAATAGTCTGACTACCCTTCTGACTCTTTCTGAAAGCGCCTAGCTCTTTGATGGTATTTAAAATGCCAACAGGATCTTGGTCGAGCTCTATATATTCATCAGAAAAAATGATGGGCATTGCTACAACAAGCATTTCACTTGAATTGATTTGGTCAAGGAGGTTGACTGTATTTTTGATGGTATCGTTAATTCTCAGACTTTCTTCGACAACAGAACGTAAAATGCCGTCACTTGAAAAATAGTCGTTCTGATAGCCAATCAGAACTAAAGCCGTATTTCGTGCATTCAAAGAAGATTTTATCATGTCAGTATGTTAAAAATTTGTAAGGAGCTTGACTGAATTTTAAGTAAGGAAATAAAAGATTCAAAGCTCTTTTTTAACAACGATAACATAATCAATAGCCACATTCTTCAAGTGTTTGATTATAGTTAATAAAGAGGATCATTCTTTTTCCATAAGTGAAAAATTCTGCAGGATTCTGACCCAGAGATTTGAATGAAATAAGTTCAAAATGGGCCTGTCAAATCAAATAATTTCCATCTTTTAGATATTATAATTGAAGAATAATTTTTTGTTGTTATTTTTGTATTTTTAAGGCTGTTATCTTTTGTGTATTCTTAGTATTATAGATGAAAACAATACTATTTCTGGATACATAGATATGAGTGAACAAGCGTGGATGAGTACAAAAGAGGCTTCCATTTTATTGGGTGTTAGTCAACGTACTGTACAAAATTGGGTCGATAGCGGAAAAATAAAGTCAAGCAGGACTATGGGTGGGCATAGGCGATTAAGCAGGGAAGATGTAAAAAAACATTTGGCTACTGTTAGGCCTTTATCAACAGGGAATGATGAAAGCTCTGAATTGGCTGCAATTGATTGTAAAAATAAACTCAGAGTTCTAATTGTTGAAGATGATTATGCTATTTTGCGTTTATGTGAATTGCAATTCAGCCACTTCAATGTTCCACATCAGCTTTTTTTAGCTACAAACGCCTATCAAGGATTAATGATGGTTGGTAAATATCAGCCACATATCATTTTCACTGATTTAAACATGCCTCACATTGATGGCTTGCATATGATTAGCGAAATCATGAAAATGCCTGATATGAAAAACACAAAGATAGTTGTGGTAACAGGAATGGAAACCAGAGATGTTATTAAATTGGGCGTAATTCCGGATGGTTTAATGGTACTACCAAAACCAATCCCATTTAATACCGTAGAAACAATACTTTATCAGTTATCTAATTCGCTTAATGCTGCTTTTGAAGGTGGCTAAAGCTAATCTAAAAACGTACGGATGCTAAACTTTAAAAGGGTGTAAAGATACGGAATACTAGGTATTCTTGTGGCGCACGGCCAGTTACATCAATTTCACGCAGCCATTTCAAAGATAAACTCACATCCTGTTCATTGAGGCGGGGTGTGTACATAATCACTGGCCCTAAACTTGTTGCCTGAACTGCTTGGGCAACTTTTAAACCGTGAGAACCAATATCCTGGGTTACTTGCTGATAATATGAGCCTGTTACACCGATACCGATTGTACTTGTAAAGTAATGTCCTGCAGTATAATCAAAATGGAATTCATCTCCGCTTTTATAGTCAGTGGCCGGATTTATAAGATTATTCATATAACCAATATCCATTGATAATTCGTTATCGCCTGGCAAGTTCAAGGTTAATTGCAGATTATGATCGAAAGTCCAGTAGTTTCGGCCTGTATTGAAATCCCCCGATTCAAATCTACCGGTAGGGGCTACAATACCTTCAAACAGAAATGCTGTAATATTTTGCCATTTCCAGTTCAGTCCGCCTGGAACAAAGTAAAAATCTCCCAATCCAACGCGATTATGATTATTACTGCCGGTGTGATCTTTCGATGCAAGTAGTCCCGGATAAAGACCAACAATAAATTGACCGCCTAGGATTTTTTGATCTGTAACATGAATAATACCCGGCATCTCCAGTAAAGAGCCGGTCTCTGTACTAGCATCCTGATAGGCGGCAAAAAAATTATTGAAATAAGTTCCCGGATCCGGAAATACGGCCATCGAAAAATCGCCATAAAAACCCGGAAGATAATTGCTACCACCGCCTTCCGTAGCTTTTGATGCATTTGACAGCATAATTAGTAACATGAAGACAGGGATTAACGCTATCTTCCGGTGAGTTGGCACAAAAGAGATGATCATGAAAAGACAGCAAGAGTTGAAGTTATTGCAATATAATACAATAGCCTTAAGACCATTAAAAGTCGGCTAGCCCTAATGTTTCAATTGACCTGGGCAGGCACTCTATTTTTATAAGCCTGCTAAAAATTTATACGGGCTTTTTGTTAAAGTTACGTTAAGTCTTTTGCTATGTAATGATTGGAAATAAGTTTTTTTCTATAGAAGTTCCTAGAACAGTTTCTTTGCTTCGGTGGGTTTGGCTGGCTTATGTCCGCTCGGCCTTGATTCCGCTCTTGTTTGTTGAGTTGGCGCTGCTGGGTGTTTACATGTTTTCACATGCCTGGTCACGTAATGAAAACATAGTTGCAATTCAAAATTTGGCGAGCATGGAATTATCTCGTTTAGCTGAAAATCATGCTGATGCTATTGAGCACCAATTGGAAAGCGTTGCACAACTCACTGAGTTTCTTAGACAGGAAACCCAAGATGCACTTAAAAAGCCTGTTGCAAAAGACCTTGAGTCGCCTAATCGCTATGCCATAAATAACGATGGCGTACTTTATACTCATGTTAATGATGGCGGTGCGGCTGTTTTCTTTAGCGGCTTCATCAAAATTGATGAAGAAAAAAAACAAAAAATCACACAAACTGCGGCGATTGATGCAACATTGCGCCGGATTGTCGATATAAACCCACTGATAGTTCAGGCCTATTTTAATAGCTACGACTCGCTAAACAGGATCTGGCCGTATTTTGATGTCATGAGTCAATATGCGCCAAAGATGGATATTCCCTCTTACAACTTCTACTACGAAGCTGATACCACACATAATCCGGAACGTAAAACACGCTGGATAGACGCCTATTTGGATCCGGCAGGTCAGGGCTGGATGGTATCTTCTATTTCACCTGTCTATAAAGGCGATTTTCTGGAAGGTGTTGTCGGCTTGGATATTACCCTCGACATTATTATCAAGCAAGTGCTGGCCTTGCCAATTCCATGGCAGGGTTTTGCTGTTCTGATTAATAAAGACGGGATGTTATTGGCGGTTCCTGAGCAGGCAGAAAAGCTGTTTGGCCTGCACGAATTAACCACGCATCGCTATGATGAGGCTATCCGCCAGCAAACCTTCAAACCGGATGATTTTAATATTTATCATCGTCCCGACATGAATCAGCTAAGGCTGGCTTTGTCCGATAACAGTCAAAATTCTGCTCGTGTAGAGCTTAGTGAGCCTTATCTTGTTAACAGTAAAACCTTACTAAGTACCGGCTGGCGTCTAGTAATATTTACCCCGGAAGCGGAGATTTTCAAGCCAGTTAGAACTTTAGCGATTCGCTTGACCAATATTGGTTGGTTTCTTTTGGCTGGACTTTCCTTATTTTATGTCTTGTTCTTTAGCTACTTATATCAGCGAGCCAAACGGTTAAGTAGCGAGATTTCGGAGCCTTTGCGTGGTATCCAGGCTATGGCTATCGAGATAGGCGCGGGTAATTTTATGCCGGAAATTCCTGTTTATAGGGTTAAAGAGTTTCAGTCTACCATTGAGCAAATGCTTTTGACCGGGCAACAATTACAAAGCACAGAGCAGCAATTGATTGGCGCCAAAGTTCAGGCGGAACAGGCTAATTATGCCAAAGGGGCGTTTTTGGCCAATATGAGCCATGAAATTCGTACGCCTTTGAATGCCATTAACGGGATGGCCGAATTAGCTCAAGACGGTAATATTGATGACAAACAGAAACATTACCTTGATCAGATTCAACTGGCATCTCAATCCTTGCTGATTATTGTCAATGACATACTGGATTTTTCAAAAATTGAAGCCGGGAAAATTGAGCTCGAAGACAAGTCCTTTGACCTCGAAGTCATGTTACAAAGTGTGGTTGATCTCTTTATACATATGATCGAATATAAGCAGTTGGAGTTATTTGTTGAGATTGACCGGGAACTGCCTCAATTTGTTTACGGAGACGTGCAGCGCATCCGGCAAGTATTGATTAACCTGGTCGGTAATGCGCTTAAATTTACCGAGCAAGGTGAAATTAGAATTAAAGCTCTTTTGGCAGAACAACAGCAGAACATCTGTTTAGTTCGTTTTTTTGTTTGTGATACAGGCATAGGCATTTCTCCTGAGACTGCCGCGGGCTTGTTCCAGGCATTTACTCAGGCAGATGTTTCCATTACACGAAAATTTGGCGGAACAGGCTTGGGGTTAGCTATTTGTCAGCAGTTGGTAGGCTTAATGGGTGGCAAAATAATTGTTAACAGTCTTTTAAATCGTGGTTCGGATTTCGAGTTTACAATACCGTTAAGGACTGATGATGGCAGCAGACGGGAAATTGTTAACGGTATTCAATCCGAACAGAAAGTTCTGGTGATTGATGATAATCAGAGCTCATCCGCTATTTTGCAATATTACTTGGACGAATGGCAATGTGAAGTTAATGCTGTGCAGTCCATTCCACAGGCACTCACTCAGCTAAAGCTCGCCTGGCAAAAGGACATGTCCTTCGCCTTTCTTATTCTGGATTGGGGCTTATTACAAACTGAAGGAGAAAAATTAGTTCAACTTTTAGAAAGTGTAGAATCCAAAAAACTGCCAGAGATCATTCTTCTTATTGATAGTCACTACCAGGAATCCAAGCAGCAGTTGCTGGGTTTAAATATTAAACCTAAAGTGATTCTTAACAAACCCGTCATGCGTTCACAATTGAAAAATGCCATTAATTCCATTTTTCAAGTCCAGCCTCACCCGGAGAGAAATTTATCTGGACCAAAAACTTTACTTGCAGATCTCGCTAGGCCGATTAAAAACAGAACAGTTTTACTAGTCGAGGATGTTAAGATTAATCAGCAGATAGCCAAAGAGTTTTTACAAAAAGCAGGATTGCAGGTTATGCTTGCCGACAATGGTGTAGAAGCGGTTGAATGGGTCAATAAAATGCACTTTGATGCAATTTTGATGGATTTACAAATGCCCGTTATGGATGGTATTGAAGCTACCCGCCAAATTCGTCTATTACCTGGAGGTAAGGCATTACCCATCATAGCCCTGACTGCAGCGGCCATGCAGCATGATCGTGAGGCTTGCCTTAATGCCGGAATGAACGACCATTTGGCCAAACCCCTTAATTCCACCCAGTTAATTAACACGTTGTTAAGCTGGATTGAACATGAATCCCAAGCCTCCTCTGAAATCACCATGACTATAAATAATACAACCCAGAATCATACCGAATTGCCAGATTTTGATTTGAGAGACATTCTTGCCTTATTAGGAGATGATTATTCACAACTGTTTCATGTGTTTTGCATGTTCAAAGAAGATTTTTTCCCGATCTATGAGGAAATATGTTCTAAGTTGAGTAAGTATGAGTTCTTTGAAGCGGAACGCTTATTGCACCAATTAAAAGGAGTTGCCGGGAGTATTGGTGCAACCAAGCTTCATGCAATGTCCGAAGAACTTGATCAGCAGCTTAAAAAGGGCAGTTTTGAACAGGCAACTTTTGAAAAGTGGCAGGAAACTTTTAAAATTACAATGCAGATTTTAGAAGACTATTTACGTAAAAACAGTGATTGCCTCTGATGCAGTGCTGTGTACTGATAGTTCAAGGAGTTTGAAAGGAA
>CANNLO010000108.1 GCA_947505055.1 Methylococcaceae bacterium
AGTCTTCTACTGACATGGCTCATCTCCTTCATAAAGTTGCTTTTGGTAGAACAACTCTACGGTAGTCGCGGCCTTGTCTTCAACTCATTTAAAGTTGAGCATCGCGTATTGTTATAGTTTCTTATGGTCAATTGTCCCATGAGTGTCCCACAGGCATAAAAAAAGCCCTTAGACATACACCTAAGGGCTTGATTTTATTGGAGCTGGCGATGGGAATCGAACCCGCGACCGGCTGATTACAAATTTGGAGGTTTAGTGTTTTTTGCTGATTAATTGACCTTACTGAACCTTTACAGACCGCCATGTTGAGCCTATTATGAGCTTAATGGGGTTACATGAAATTTCACCCGATTTCACCTAATTTGTAACCCCGGCGTAACCCCGGTTCAAATGTGCAACCCCAGAGGGCTTGAGTATGGCAGAGAACAAAATCAATTTTACTAAGGCTTCTTTGGATGCCTTGCCTTTGCCTGCCGCTGGTCAGCGTATGGCTTATCATGATGCAAAGACCAACGGTCTCCAAATTCGGGTTACTAGCACCGGCGTAAAAACCTTCTGTGTTTTTCGACGAGTCAAAGCAGGTAGTCCTGAACGGGTTACGCTTGGCCGTTATCCTGACATGTCCATCGAACAGGCTCGTAAAGAAGCTGTGCGGATCAATTCGCTAATTGCGGACGGCATTAACCCTAACACAGATGTAAGGGCGTTAAAAACCGAAACGACTCTGCAAGAGCTGTTTGATGAGTTCCTGAAGCATCGTCGTAATCGGCGCGGCGCGTATTTATCTGAAAAGACTAAGCGTACTTACCAATACGATTTCGATCTTTACCTTTCCAAATGGGGCAAGCGCCAGTTGTCAATTTTTAAGGACACTGACTTTGGTAAACTCCATACGGATATAGGCAAAATTCATCCCACCACTGCGAACCGAGTCGTGGCGATGGCATCAAGCTTGTTCGGGTATGCCACCGAGCGAAAGCTCTTTAAAGGCGCTAATCCAGCACAGGGGATCAAAAAGTTTCCAGAAAACAAACGTGACCGTTTCATACAGTCTGACGAGTTACCGGCATTCTTCAAGTCACTTAGCGAAGAACCCAACGAGACACTGCGTGACTTTTTTTTCATTTCATTACTGACTGGAGCACGACGCTCTAACGTTCAAGAAATGCAGTGGACAGAAATTCACTTTGGTCGCGCTGAATGGCGCATACCCACCACCAAGAACGGCGAACCCCAAACAGTGACACTTACGCCGGAAGTGATTGAAATCTTAACAGCAAGACAAAACTGCGATCCCGTGTGGGTTTTTCCAGGTAATGGCGCAACTGGCCATTTAGTCGAGCCAAAAACAGCCTGGAAACGTGTTTTGGAGAGGGCAGGGCTTACCGATTTGAGGATTCATGATTTACGAAGAACGTTGGGGAGTTGGCAGGCTAAAACCGGCGCATCTTTAACCATTGTCGGTAAGTCCTTAAATCACAAATCGCATAGCACCACTGCGATATACGCCCGACTGGATTCTGACCCTGTTCGCGAATCGGTTGAACGAGCGACTGGCGCAATGTTGTCGGCGGCTGGCTTAAAGTCGGTTGCAGATGTCATTCCAATAAAGCAGAATGGAAAGCCAATTCGATAAATATCGAATACTAATCAATGTATTACTGTCATCTATATATAAACAAAAAATGTATTAGGCTATAGTGTAATATGCTTCATCGTATTTTAATGAAGCAATGTAGCTGGAGATTATTATGTATATGATTAGCGATGAGGTAGAAGTTAAACGCAGGGCGCGGGCCCTTGAACGATTTGATAGTGAATCTACCACCCTTAGAGAAGACTTAGAAAAAAAACTCGAGCTCGATTTTAGTCGTATAAAAATTAACGCCATTTCACATTTTTTGGATGAGCGCCGAGACCTTAGAATCGAGTATGAGGAATCCCTCGTCGCACAAATGATGGCACATAGCGAACGAATAGCAGAAGACAAGTATACTGCGCGAAGAGCAGAAATGACGGAAGAAGAAAAAATAATGGAAGATGAGGTATTCGAAAAACTGGTTGATGAAGAACACAACAAGATGATGGCCCGCTTAATATCATTAGGGGTGGACATCAGTATATTTAACGGCGCTTCAAGAATCGATTTCTGAGGTGCTAAATTTCGCTGAAGGTTTAAAAGCCAAACAAACCGAGAGCGATCGAACCCACAAAGAAAATGCGTTAGCTGTTTTAGCCAAATATCGTGGCCGCTTCAACGTCGATAAACACAGCCTGGAGGCCATCTTGTGAAATTCCTAGACGGATTAGATAGCGACTTAAAAGCGGCCTTGTTGGCCCAGTTACGTGACCTGTGGACGCATACCAGTACAGCATTGGAGGGTAATACCTTAACGTTGGGAGAAAGGGCCTTTGTTCTCGCGGAAGGTTTAACGGTATCCGGAAAACCCTTGAAAGACCACCAGGAGGTTGTCGGTCACGCCCGGGCTATCGAATTACTCTATGGCTTATTGGGTCGCCTCGAACCCATCACCGAAGACGATTTGTTCTTATTGCACCGCGCTATTTAAACATCGATTGTCACCGACATTTATCAACAGGTCGGAGCCTGGAAGCGGGAGCCGAACGGCACCAACGCATTAACAGCAGAAGGTAAGCAGACCTTTATTGACTATGCGTCACCAGCGGATGTGCCAATAATGATGAAAGACTGGCTGACGATATTGAACTCAGTTTTAAGCATCTCATTAAATGAAAGTGACGCCTTGACCGCTTATGCTGACCTTCATCAGGCTTTCGTACGCATCCATCCCTACGCTGACGGTAACGGTCGTATGGCTCGTCTGGTGGCGAACCTGCCCGTATTAAAGTCAGGTTTTCCACCTGTTTTAATAGATCGCACCCGGCGACGCGATTATTTACAGTGGCTTTCGGCTTATGATCTTCAAGTCGGCCCCGCCAAAGTAGGTAGCGCTATTTTACCTGAATCGGATTTACGAGACTCCTTCCAACAGTTCTGCGGTCAGTGCTGGCAGGCGTCATTGGAATTGGTTGCCGAGATACAGAATCGGCAGCAAGAGCGTCGTAACTCATAATTTCGCTCCGCCCGATCTTCTCGCTGGAATCTCCCTGTCGAACAGGAGCCCTTGTTCAACGCCCCCGATAATCTGGAACACTCAATGACAAAATGCGGCTTCTTAATCCCGTATTTTTAGCTACCGGACAAGTTAGCGCTGCCCGATTATCTGCCCCCATTTCCCCCTGATCGCCGGTAGTTGGTCTCAATCCCCCCAACGACAAAAGCAACGCATACTGTCAATATCAAAGAAATAGTCCATTAACAAAAAATGGTAAAAAATATTCCACCTTATTTGAGTCACCTCTCCGTTAATTTCCCCTCGCGTAAAGTGAATTCTGATTAATCATAGTTGACCTAGATTAACTGTATTTAAACACCCCGCTACAAAACACTGCCGATATTGCAATATTTGGCTTGATGCGGCGTACAGTCCTAGAAATCTCCCTCCCGTATAATTCGTATAACTTAGAAAAGTAACGAATCGGCTGAAAGCCATCGATACCTTTTATCTAGGGTTTTATCGACACCGACTAAATTTTATCTGGAGATAATAAATATGAAAGAACAAGCATCCAAGACTGTGTTTTCACGCTCATCGGAACAAAAATTGTTAAATACCGCTGAGGCTGCTCAGTATATAGGCATCACTCCGGGAACGCTTGAGGTGTGGCGTTGTGTTAAGAGACATGACATCGCTCATTTAAAAATCGGGAGGCTGATCCGGTACAGAAAGACAGACTTGGATACGTTTCTGGCAAGTTGTATTGTCGGCAATATTGCAGGATAAGGGGGGAGGAATGACTGCTTTACATACCCCTACCACGCACCAAAATCATATTTCACTAAAGGATGCCGGTGCTTTATTTTCGGCGAATTGCGAAAACGAAGCTCCTAGCATATCGGAGTTGATTTCTTCTCCTCTCCATATCGATGCCAAAGAAGCAAATCGATTTCTGGAGGCCCTTGATCCAGGAGCGGAGCGGTGGACGTTTCAGACAATCAATGATAAGGGAGGCAGGAGTGGCCTAGCTCAAATATTCCATTCCAGCCTTGATGATGCATTATCTCAGCTTAATTTTTTACAAGATGGCGGGGCAGGGGTATTTGTTACAGTCAACGAAACTGACTTGAACGGACGAACTGCCGGGAATATAACCCGAATACGCGCTATTTTCGCCGATTGCGACGGTACAGACCCTCAGCAGATGCTTGATTCTTTGCAGCCGCATATCGTTATTGAAAGTAGCCCAGGGAAGTTTCACCTGTATTGGGTAGTGTCGGACTGTCTACTCGACCAATTCAAACCAGTGCAGCAAGCTATCGCTAAGGTATACGGTACAGATGGTAAGGTTTGCGACTTACCTCGCGTATTGAGATTACCGGGGTCATGGCATCAAAAATCCGAGCCGTTCCAAAGTCGGGTTATCGAAATTAATGACCTAGAACCGTACCTGCTGAAAGAGATCATTGATAGGCTAAAGTTAGCGTCATCTATCGAAAAAATGAGCACGGTCACCAGATCGGTTCGACCTACTCAGGCAATGAATGGATTCGAGCTTCTAAAAATAACCAGCGCTCTTGGCAGCATTGATCCTGACTTTGATTACGACAGCTGGCTACACGTAGGTATGGCCTTGCACCATGCTACGGGAGGAGGAAGCCAAGGGCTTGACGCATGGGACAGATGGTCTGAGAGAGGCCCTTTATATAATGATGGAGAGTGTAAATTCAAGTGGTCCACGTTCGATATAGACGGTAATGCTAGCAGCCAAATAACCGTTGGAACTATTTTCCACATGGCGCTTAAAAATGACTGGACTCCACCGATTTCCCCGCTATTATTCAAAAATCCCAAGGGAAAGCTGGAGCTGTTACCTGATTCTACGATGGCCGCAGTTATGGCTAAAAACATTCCCGACCTTATGTTCGATGTCATCTCAAGTAGCTGGTATAGCTATTCAGGTTGCGTTTGGCTCAAGGTATGCCAAACAAAAGCCAAATATCAAATTAGGTTGGCGATGGATAAAGGATGCGACCCATTAGGCTACCCACATGCCAAGTTATCCTCCATGGATAGTTTTTTAAGATTGGATTTGTCCCGAGACCTAAAAGCTTCCGACCCTGATTTATTGCCGTTCAGCAACGGAGTTTTGAAGGTATCGACTAAAGAGTTTATTGATCATTCCGCAGAACACTATTTGACATGGCATTTACCGTATGAATACAGCTCAAACGCTGATGCAAAACCTGTCATTGATTGGTTGACAAAAACTTTGAGCGACGACTTGCACCAAACTCAGATTATAAGGGCTTTTGGTAGAGCTATTTTAACCGGAGCCATGTCGCACATGCAGAAATACCTAGAACTTATTGGCGCAGCCGGTTCGGGCAAGTCATCAATTATTCGCATGTTGGCCGTCGTCATGGGTCGGGAAAATTACTACACCACTACCCTAAAGGAGCTGGAGCTAAACCGGTTTGAAACCGCGAACCTATACGGCAAGCGTCTTGTGGCGATTACCGATGCCGAGAGTTTCATCGGCGACGTCACCACGCTAAAAGCAGCGACGGGTGGCGACGACTTGAGATATGAAGTCAAAAATGTGCAAGCGGCCCAGCCCTACACGTTTACTGGTGGGCTTATCCTAGCAGGAAATAAAGATATCAAAAGCAACGACCATTCCAACGGATTGCAACGAAGACGCATAACACTGAGGTTGAATAATGTCATTGCCCCTGAGGAAATGAAAGACCTTGATCCGATATTTCATCAGTGCGCCGCCGGTCTGGTTAACTGGATGATGGATATGTCGGAGGAAGACATGACCGCTTACCTGAAAACTCCGGGACTGTTGTGTGGCGCCATAGTAGAGGCTCGGCATGAGCAGATGTTAAATACAAACCAACTGTATCGCTGGTTTGATGAGTGCGTTGATCTAGCCCCAGGTTTTAAAACTTATATCGGAAAAGCTTTAAAAGGAATTAATGTGATAAACGCTGGCACATTTCGTGAGCCACGCGAGAAATTATATCCAAATTATGAAGAGTGGGTGCAAAGTCAGGGTAATGAGAGAGCTACATCCCTTCAAAACTTCAGTAATGACCTGATATGCCTACTGGTTGAGCAGCTTCGATTGCCCGGAATTAAAAAGGGTAAAGACGCGCATGGCGTTTTTATCGAAGGGATCAAGATCCGGATTATTGATGTCCGTCCATTCACAAGCGGCGGAGGATCGAGTGCGAATTCCAATGCCTCCTTACCCCCAGTGGTAGTGGCAGGCATCAACAATCTTAGCTGCAAGCAATCTTCAGGTGACGCTGCCGAAATAGTTATGACGACTCAATGATGACCGGAATGACGACTTAACTATCTGATATAAATGACTTATGGCTACTATGATGACCTATTCGCCCCACAGCACATATTATTACAAATCCCAGTAGTGGAGGTAGTGTTTACAAGTTGATAAGGACATAGATTTATTTTTATATAAGAAGTGAAAAAGGTCATCACAGTCTTCATAAATATATTATTTACAATGAGTTATGGTATTCATTCGAGTCGTCATAGGGTCATCATGGTATGACGGCCTACAATAAAATACCCATATGGATTGTTGCTCACACCCAAAGCCAGCCCAAATGTAAACATCACCCTGGGACTCCTTTGTACTGGTACCTTGATTACGAATTACGCCTATACCCCCCCCGCCCATGAGCTGAGGGGCTTGGCGGTAATTTAATAGAACCACTTCGGTGGCCGAAGCGAATAGCCCAGGAGTCTGTGGCTTCGCGCTTTATCGCCTAGCGGCGGGCTCCCGTATTTTTATGATTGGTGTGTTTGGTAATCTGGGTTGTGTGGTTTCCAAATTGATAATAATGCTACTGATGAGGTGTCACAAAAGAAAGGCCTTGGTCGGCGGTCAGTATGTCGACCTTCAATGTTTATCCAATTTAACTTTTCAGAGGTAACAATATGCGCACCCAAGACAAAACCCCCGTCGCTTCTATCGGCAGGCCTCTCCTAAATCCCTGCGATGTGAAACGAGCTTATGACCGAGAGCACACGCCCTATGGCTTCTGCGTCAACATGAAAACCTATCAGCATTATCTCTTTAACCGCGACTATCTGGTTCTTCCAACCCTGTTGCCACCCTCATTGCTGGTTACGGCCATGGCGACTGCTCAATTGGTTCATAAGGCCAGTCAGCTGGGGCATGGACGGTATCTTCCGTCGATTAAGCCAGAAGAGATAGCTGATTGTGTTGTATACCATTTTTTCCATGACGGCACCGCCCCAAAATGGAAGGAGAAAACGCGCAACTACGATCAAACCCCTTACGAAAATCGTTAGGTCATTTTAATAACCAAAGCACCGATGATGTCCGATCATCGGTGCTTTTTGCTTTATGGAGTTTAACTATGCATGTACCCGAACTGGTCGCCAGCCTACGCGATCACCGTCATAACCATTATCCGGAGCGCAGCTTGCGACGCGACCGAACCTTATATGCGTTGAGCCTGAACAAAAAGACCTCTGAGCAGCGAGTTTATAACCCTGACGGACAACCTTTAGCGCTTGAGCTGCCCCGTCATTTACTACTGGTGGCGTTGCACACCGGTGAATTCCATTTTGGCCCATTCGATCCGACCACGCCCGATCCCGATTCCTGGGAAACGGTGCGGTTCTTCCGGACGGACACAGAACCGTATTGGAAAAACCAGTCGGTATAACTAATCCTCCAGCAACTCAGCTAATGCTTCCTCGTGGCTGATAATTTCGATATTCCCCGTGTATTCGATGGCTTTTCGTTTTGGATAGGCGTATTGGGCTAATTCCTTATAAGCGTTCAGCCTGACGCTAATTTCTAAATCTAAATTTTCGGCGATATGAACCATGCCAGCAATCGGGTCGCATTTTAGTCCGGCAAGAATATCCAGAATTTCAGCGGTTTTTTTGTTGGGTGTGCCTTTTACGCGGCCACCTGTTTTTTGTCCGTATGCCATGATCTACCCCTTTCAACCTTAGAAAACCAGGAGATAGTATGACATAAAAATCATTTACTAACAATAAGTTACGAAAATTCGTTAGGGCAAAAAACCGATGTTGCTGCCCTAAAACAACCGCCATCAATATTTAGTGGAGTTCCTCCTATGATTTATCTAGTACATTGTTCCATCACTGCCCCCAGCGAAGAATTTAGCCATATCAAATTTTCGGCTTTACTGGACGCGAGTTGCCCATTACAGGCCGACGAGAAGCTGCGGCTACTGCTCGATAATAGCGAGACCATACAAGGCATTAAGTCTCCGCACACGATCTATCTTGAGGCCTTAATCGAAGTAAACGAGTTGCCTGAAACCGGCCTGATCGGTTATTTTGAACAGACATGGCTCAACCCATCCGATAGCGCTGCAAGCGACATTAGCGTAACTCTGCCCGATGACCCGGAGCATTGTCAGGCGTATGAATTGGGCGGCGAAGATGGGCCGAATATTTTGTTGACGCGGCCTTAAGCGGTATCAGATAGTTCTCTGAGTATCTGAAATAGGTTATATGACGTACTTTTTATTGGGAAAGCGATTGCTAAAAGTGTTTTTATTCAGTGAGATAAAACCAATAATCCCGAATAGTGCGTCATATCACCATTATTTAGTCGGGTGACTCAAAAATAGAAGCTAAGAAACACAGCTTGTAGTTACAAGTATATGATAAATATAAGTTTATTTAATGGGTGTGAAACTTGCTTAAATATCTGTTTATTTATTTATCGTCCTACACGAACGTAGCGGCTTCTCGATCCCAACTTTTTTGATAACTTCATGATTAATATACCCTTTCACAAGCCCTGGTGTTTTTGGGGAATTTTTATAGCACTTTGGGTGACTGTGGTGTACACCAACAATCATTTTTATTATAAAAGTCATGATGTTACCGAGAAAGTAAAATGCACTCAGATTGTCCAGACCTTTGCTGCCTCTTATGAAGCCTGTTTGAAGCCGTCAGGTAGCCGAGATTCTTGTCTAAAGCAGTTGGAGTCAACCATGCTGGGAGCTAAAGTAAACGGAACCTTGCGCCTTCTTGCTGCTGATGGTCGAGAGCTGATGAAAATCGATAATGAAAGCTATAAGGATAAACGCAGCTCGGTCACCGGGAGCTCGACATTCGGTAGCGAGCAAGATCAGTTAACACTAGAGCTAATCAAGCTTTCATCGCCACCGATCTGGTTAAGCGTGGTGCGTAGCGTGTCCTTCTCATTGGCAGATATAATCCAGAAGGTCGCCCATAAGGAGTCTTGGTCTGATTTTGTAGGGTATATAGCCATTCCTCGTAGTGCGCCCGCTTATTCCTTTTTGGTAGCCTTATTTTTCGTTTTTATGCTGGTCAGATTGAAAACCAACGCACTAATCGCGGCTATAGAAACAGCCGATGATGATCTTGACGCCAAGTCGGCTGAACTGGATGCTGCCGAAATAAGACTTGATCAAACCAATAACGAGCTTGATTCCATTCGTGAAAAAGAGACAGTGGCTACCAGAGAAAAAGAACGCTTGAAATGGTTGCTAGTGAAAGTTGAAAGTGATCGCAAAGATATGGTCACACAACAGGCAATCGATTTGGAGCGTCTGGCGGAAGATAGTCGTCGGCGCATGTGTGAAATTGGCGAGCTAAAACTCAAAAAGAAAGAAGCAGATCGCCTGAACCAAGAGTTAAATGAGAAAGCGTCCTCGTTAGAACTGGAATCGGAAAAGGATAAAATACATTCATTTGATCTTCAGCACGATATAGAGAAACAGCGACAAGAGATTGAACGTCTTGAGCTAGAATTGGCCGAAGCTGAAAGCGAACACCAAGACATTATTAGGCGACAGGCAAATGACTCAGATCGTCTGGCCGAGGATTATAAGCGAGGTATCCGAGATGCAGATGCGGAAATTGATGATCTTATGCTTAAAATGAAGATTGCAGATCACGATAAGCAAGAGCTAGTTAAGAAAGTATCCGACAAAGAGCAAAAGATTAAAGTAGCTGAGGCCGACATTTCCAACCTTAATGACGAGATAGATAACCTTAATAAAGAAATTAAAGAATGGGAAAGAAAATCAGGTCAACCGACCTCAAGCGAGAGGGCTGTTGTTAAAGCTTTTTTAGTAAATCCGAATGTAAGGACGGTTTCAGACAAAATAATTGTCAATAAAGGCAAGCATCACAGCATGAATTATGTTCAGTCTATCGCAGACTCTATATCAAGCAGTAAGAGCTTAGTCGGGGTTTGTATATCGATAACCGGCAGTCGCTTTAATTCGCATAAGAAGGGTACAGCCGAATTAGCTCCCCTAGAAAAAAACAAATACTTACTCTATGTTTATGATCAGAAAGACGAAGGCTACGGCGCTGAGATTGTACTTACCGCCGTTGAGTATTGGGAGGCTGTGGTACAAGCCAAGTGCATTATCATCGTGGCTCTAGGAGGGTTGGGTGAATGTAAGCTGAAGACTAGACCCAATATCCACAGTCCAGTCGGCAATAGCTACAGTAGTCTGGCGAGTTGATGTGCATGTCACCCTGTAGCTTAAAAGCGGAGAGCTAAATGATATGGCTAATCCCAATAATATTATTCCTACTAGGTCTGAAAAGCCTCTCAGCCCTGCTGTTTTTAACTTTATTTCTCTACAAGACTAGGCGTCCATCTCCTCGCTCCGATGATCTATCACCCGAAGAATGTTTCAATAAAAGGAGACGTTTATCCCAGTTGATACAGGCACGCGCAAGACACGAGCATTCATCGACGCCTCCCGAAATTACACTTGAAAATTCTAGACCAATAATGACTCGTATTGCCGGAGTCAGTCATTGCAATAAGGATGGCGAGTCTCGCCAGTCAATTCTTAAAAAATTAACCACTAACGATCCAATAAAGTTGGTTCGAGACCCAGAAAATTCTTACGGTAAAACTGCGATAGAGGTTGTTAGCGATCTTGGGTGTTTAGGATATTTACCCAGTGAGGTTGCCGAGAATCTTCAGTTAGCGAATATCGACGAACTTACCGCTAAAATATTAAGCATAGGTGTTGCTAAGAATGGCTTGTTAGGGTGTCGTATTGCATTAAAGGTAGCTCTTCCAACTTCAGACGCGATCACCTCCCCATTTATTTCTGTCGAAGTTAAGCCTGATGTAATTCCTACTAATGAGCAACAACAGACCCAGTTTATTGAGATCACAAAGATAGCTCTCAACGCTTCAGCTATCGAAAGGGAAGTTATTACTAATCATTTGAAGCTTATTCGTCAATCCATAGTGGATAAGAATTTTCAAGTTGCTATTTGCAGGGCACAAAAACTGCATACGAGATTCCAGCTTGAGCCAAAATTATTAGACCTTGTAGATCGGATAGAATCCAATCATTTTGAAGGGGCTATCTCGAGTATTGACGAATATATTTCAGGTCGGCAAGTCTTTTCGGTGGTTCCTGAGTTATTGTCAGTGGTGGAGAAAACAGCAGAGAAAATCATCCTGCCGATTATTTCAGTTAGGGAAGGTTTGTCGGTGCAGACAAAATTCAAAAGTATGAATAAAAGCGATGGGGGTGTTATCAAGGTTTTTTTAGTAAACCCGAATGAAAATATGGCTTCAGACAAAATATGTCTCAATAATAGCGATCCTTACGCACCACCACCACCACCAGAAGCAGAAGAGGAGAGGAATGAAAAGTGCATCCGTGATTCTGTATATGAAATTTACGATTGTTATAACTTTGAAAATCGATGTAACGATGACAATGTTAGTTTTAATCTTAGCTATGACGATCTGGATTGGGATGATATGTGGTGGTACGAAGCTGATAATTTTGAGCGATTGATCTCGTCTTTCACCGTAGTAAATGAGCTAGAGGCGTATTTAGAAGATTTTGAAGATGGATAATTTTCAAAGGGGGGGGTTAAAGTGTAATTATTGATATTTTTTATAAATTGAGGTGCGAATGAGAAAACTTCAATAGCACATCGAACAATAAAGAGTTGAAAGCAGCAGGTTATCAGGCCCTTATTGTTCAAAGCCCAGCAGTCCTTTATGACCCATGCGAAGCCAGCCAAACTGTTGTATAGTACCGGGCAGTTAATCAAACTCTTCCCGACCAACATGGCGGGGCAACAAAAACACACAGGGATTTAATCATGCTCACCGGCGAACTTCGTAGCCAAATCGACCGTATATGGATGGCCTTCTACACGGGTGGAATATCGAATCCGCTTGAAGTTATCGAACAAATCACTTATCTGCTGTTCCTGCGTCGTCTGGACGATCTGCATACCCTGGAAGAAAACAAATCCGTACGCTTAAACAAGCCGATGGAGCGTAGCGTTTTCCCTGAAGGAGCGGATACCAAAGGCCGTGACTACAACGACCTGCGCTGGTCGCGGTTTAAGAATTTCGCCCCTGCTGAAATGTATACGGTTATCGGCGAACACGTTTTTCCTTTCCTGCGCACCATGGGCGGCGACGGCTCCACCTATGCGCATCACATGAAGGATGCTCGTTTCACCATCCCGACTCCCGCCTTGCTGTCCAAGGTGGTGGATTTGCTGGATCATGTGCCGATGGAAGACCGCGACACCAAAGGCGATCTTTGCGAGTACATGCTCGGCAAGATTGCCAGCGCCGGACAGAACGGCC
>CANNLO010000109.1 GCA_947505055.1 Methylococcaceae bacterium
CTTGAATAAGTCGGGTGAAAGTAGATGTTTCGTTGTTACCGAGGTTGTTCTTAGTGGCAATGAACGCTATCCGATTTTTTACTCTGTTTCAATGAGTTAAATAAATTCAAAATCTAGTGCATATTTTATTTCTTAATTTGATACGGGGAAGTTTATTATGAAAATGATTAAAGGCAATATCGAGGTTTCATTTAAAGAAATTGTAGAAGCTTGGATGGATGGAAATAAGGCCAAGCTGGCCGAAATACAGCATCGTGAAGACATGGCAAAAGCTCGTCGCTCAATGTTTAGAGTTATAAACTGTAAGTGTCGGGTGTAGTGGAGCAATGAGCCAGGAGGGCATTGTGCTGCGCTGCTTTGACTAAAGCGGGAAAAGGGAAATGTTGTCGGCTACTTGGAGGTGGTCGGCGACAATTTTCAGTAAATAAGGTTATTGTTTTGGAAATTATCGGCAATAGTTGCCGGTGGTTTATTCAACGAAGTTCAACCCAATCCAGCGCCAAAGTTAGGGCGGGAGTTAGGGCGAGCAGGCATAAAAAAACCGATTGTCTTTAAAAAACAATCGGTTATTTCTCTCATATGGCGGAGAAGCAGGGATTCGAACCCTGGGAGGGTATCACCCCTCAACGGTTTTCAAGACCGCCGCTTTCGGCCACTCAGCCACCTCTCCACATCCTTTGTATTATATAGAGCCTTATAATTATTGCAATAGCTATTCTTAATTGATCATAACTAGATCAAAAAGGAAGGGTAAGTAATTAGTGACACTACCCAGTAAGTGGCCTTAAAAATCAGCTTCGTCAATACTTGATATCAACATCCTCGAATGAAAGTATTATTATTCAGCCACAAAATCCGATCGAAGATCTACATCTAAACTTCTCTTGGCTCAACCCAAGCCAATCAATCCCAATTAATAGCAGCGACTATCAATTTAAATAATTTCTTGATTAAAACACTCCACGGTCTATTCGGAAATAAAAATTCAACCGATTAATACTCATTTGATTTTTGATTAAACTAGGTGCAGTTTACAGGCTCATTGTATAATTTAAACCTATATATGTTACTGACTTCATAAACCTAAGGATTGACCCAATAATGCTTCCTAAAAATCATTTGACGCGTGGTCGTGGAATTTATTTATTACCCAACTTATTTACTACCGGGGCTTTGTTTTCGGGCTTTTATGCCATCACTTCGGCAATGGGAGGCCGTTACGAAACAGCAGTTGTCGCTATTTTTGTAGCGATGATTTTGGACGGACTGGATGGCCGCGTGGCAAGACTAACCAATACACAAAGCGACTTCGGAGCACAATACGACAGCCTTTCGGATATGGTTTCGTTTGGCGCCGCTCCTGCTTTAGTCATGTATTTATGGGCGTTCTCCAGTCTTGGAAAAGTAGGGCTATTTGCTGCATTTGTCCATACCGCTGGTGGCGCCTTACGATTGGCCCGCTTCAACACACAACTTGCAACCGGCGATAAAAATTACTTTCAGGGATTACCAAGCCCTGCTGCAGCGGCCATTCTTGCCGGCTTTATCTGGATTAGCCTGGAGTATAATTACGACATGGAGCTATTCAAATATTTTGCCCTTGGATTGACTGTAACTACCGGACTACTTATGGTTAGTAATTTCCGATATTACAGCTTCAAAAAAGTCGACTTAAAAGGCAAAGTACCATTTATTGCTGCAATTGCCGTGATGCTGGCTATTGCTTTCGTTATGGCGCAACCACAAACCATGTTATTTCTGCTATTTTTAGGCTATGCGATTTCAGGACCCGTTATAACTCTGATCATGAGAAAACGCCGATTGCAAGGTCGTAAATCTTAACTTTATCCTAACTTGAATATCATGATTTAGAGGAGTTATTACTAACCTCTAACATTTTTCTTTCACTTATCAGCCTAACAATTGATTACCCTCCATCAATGGAGTTTTTATGAACGATAAACTTATTATATTTGATACCACATTGCGCGATGGCGAACAAAGCCCCGGCGCATCGATGACCCGTGAAGAAAAAGTTAGAATTGCTAAGGCTTTGGAACGCTTAAAAGTTGACGTCATTGAAGCTGGCTTTCCGGCGGCAAGTCCAGGCGACTTCGAATCTGTGCAGGCCGTAGCTAATACCATAAAGGATAGCATTGTCTGTGGACTTGCCAGAGCACTGGACAAAGACATTGATCGGGCAGGAGACGCACTAAAGGGTGCAGACAGATCCCGAATACACACCTTCATTGCAACTTCACCAATACACATGCAAATGAAGTTGCAGATGCAACCCGAACAGGTCATCGAACATGCTGTCAGGGCGGTTAAACGTGCCAGACAATTTACTGATGATGTCGAATTTTCACCGGAAGATGCCGGTCGTTCAGATGAAGATTTTCTATGCAGAATTCTTGAAGCGGTCATCAATGCCGGCGCGACAACGCTGAACATTCCTGATACCGTTGGCTACAGCGTTCCCGATCAATTTGGCGCAACCATTGCCAATCTAATTCGTCGAATTCCGAATTCCGATAAGGCAATTTTTTCGGTGCATTGCCACAACGACTTGGGGCTTGCTGTTGCCAATTCATTGTCAGCGGTCATGAATGGCGCACGTCAAGTTGAATGCACTATTAATGGCTTGGGTGAACGGGCCGGTAACGCTTCACTGGAAGAAGTTGTTATGGCAGTCCGTACCCGTAAGGATGTGTTTACTTGCCAAACCGGCATAGACACTCGCGAAATTTTAACCTGTTCAAAGTTGGTATCATCAATCACCGGTTTTCCGGTACAGCCCAATAAAGCAATCGTCGGCGCCAATGCCTTTGCCCATGAAGCTGGCATTCATCAGGACGGCGTATTAAAAAGCCGCGAAACTTATGAAATCATGCGAGCCGAAGATGTCGGCTGGTCAGCAAATCGCATGGTCTTGGGTAAACATTCAGGCAGAAATGCCTTTAAAAGTCGTATTTCTGAATTAGGCTTTGAGTTTAGCTCTGAAGAAGAGCTGAATGAAGCGTTTGCCCGCTTCAAACAGCTGGCCGATAAAAAACATGAAATTTTTGACGAAGATTTACAAACCCTGATTTCAGAAGCTGGCTTTGAAGCGGAAGATGAACATGTCAAACTGATCGCACTGAAAGTGTGCTCTGAGACGGGTGAAATCCCCAAGGCAACAGTTACACTCCGTATCGAAAATAAAGAAGTTACCGGTAACGCTGAAGGCGGCGGGGCTGTCGATGCCAGCTTAAAAGCCATTGAAAAACTGGTGAAGTCCGAAGCCAAACTGGAACTTTATTCAGTTAATAGCATTAGCAATGGTACCGATGCTCAAGGTGAAGTTACTATTCGGCTTGAAAAATCAGGTCGAATTGTTAATGGGCTGGGCGCTGACACTGATATTGTCATCGCTTCTGCCAAAGCCTATATCAATGCCTTGAATAAATTGCAAAGCCCTGATCAGCGTCGACACCCTCAAAAAGGCGATGTTTAATCAATAGGTAAGGTTCAAAGCTAAAGACAAAATTGCACCATTCCCGGGATTTTATGGGGCAAATAATTGGATTCCAATATCGGTGAGACTATTAAAAAAGAGTTAAATCGGCATGAAAAAAATTCTATAACGTTGCTAATTATCTGATTACGTAAGGAGTACAAACCTAACTTTGCACTTCTTACGCGATCGGGTGTGGCTATAACAACTAAGTCGAGTCAAATTTGGACAACACAATTCGCCTGCAATATTTACAGGCTATGGGCATTGATGTTTGGCAACCCAGAACCCATATTGATGCGCAGTCATCACCTGTAAGTTTAGCCGAAACGGACGACAACTGGGATAACTTAGACGCCGATATTGCACAATGTACTCGTTGCGACTTATGTGAAACGCGAAAATTATCCGTTTTTGGTTCCGGCAATAAAAATGCGGATTGGATGATCATTGATGACACGCCAAGGCAAAGTGATAACGTTGCAACTACGTTACTATCTGCCTCCGATCTGCTATTAACAGAAATGTTGAGAGCTATTGGACTTGAGCGCCAGGAAATTTTCATAACTAATGCAATCAAGTGCTATCCTCGCGGCAACCATGATCCAAAACCCAGTGAAATTGAAGCCTGCAAAATATATCTCTTACGTCAACAAGCACTGATCAAACCAAAAATCATACTGGCTTTAGGCGTTGTTGCCGCTAAATCGTTACTCAGAACCGACAAACCTATAGAAGCACTAAGAGAAAAATCACATACTTTAAACGATACGCCGGTTGTTGTAAGCTATGAACCTGCGGACTTGTTATCCTCATCTCTGGACAAGCGTAAAGCTTGGTCAGATTTAAAATTCGCAATCCAAATAATAAAAAAACAAAAGGTAGCTCATGTGGAGAATGCTAGACAAAATAAAAGACTTTGTGATTTATGATGCTGATAAAGAGTTTTACGCCAAAGTATTTCCAGGCTCTGTCGACAGAAAAGATTTAATGCGCCTAAGACGAATGTACAGCTCTGATTTACCGAGCGTTATGGCAATAGAAAATGCAAATTATCAGTTCCCTTGGGAAGAAGATATCTTCAGAGACTGCTTTAAAGCCAACTATCATTGCTGGGTCTGTGAGGAACAAAATGCTGTATTAGGTTACTGCATTTTGTCCATGGCGGTAGGCGAGGCGCATGTTTTAAATATTTGTGTAGCACCAGCTGAACAAAGACAAGGAATAGGTAGAAAAATGCTTGAGCATCTCATTGAAACAGCCCGAGGTAAGGCTGAAACAATGTTTCTTGAAGTCAGACCAACCAATACTTATGCCATCGCCCTTTATGAAGATATGGGCTTCAATGAAATCGGTGTCAGGAAAGGTTATTACAAAACCGAACATGGTCGCGAAGACGCACTCATGTTGGCTTTGCAGATTTTTTAATAATTCGCCACTTCAGATAAAACGCTTCCAAGCGACACGGAGTAGATCAAGATAAAAAGGAGAAAGACGAAGTTCAGCTGGATTGATTTTAGCCTTTCACCTTTGGTTTTATTTCAAACTTTCAGTAACATGCGGTTCGATCAACTGATACAGAATTTGATGCATTTTGGGACTTCCGGCAATGACGTTGCCTGACTCCAGATAGTTATCATTAAAAGAAAAATCAGTAATCACTCCGCCCGCTTCTTTTACCAATAAAATACCCGCTGCCATATCCCATTCCATAAGACCTATTTCCCAAAATCCATCGAGACGCCCTGCCGCCAGATAAGCTAAATCAAGCGCGGCAGCACCTGCACGACGTATCCCGGCCGAATCGGTGGCTATGGCTCGAAACATCCCTAAATAAGCGCTCATGTGCAAATCGGTTTTAAAGGGAAAACCTGTGCCAATTAATGCACCTTTAAGAGTCGTCTGACTGGTTACCCTAAGACGGCGATTATTCAACATCGCGCCACCACCCCGTTTGGCGGTAAATAATTCATCGCGCAACGGATCATAAACGACACCCACTTCAAGTCGGCCTTTGTGCTTCAAAGCTATAGAAACTGCATATTGCGGAAAACCGTGCAAAAAGTTGGTTGTACCATCCAACGGGTCAATAACCCAGACAAAATCGTTACCTTTGTGCATGCCACTTTCTTCTGCCAAAATAGCATGATCCGGATAAGCAGCCTTTATAATACTGATGATTTCACGTTCGGCCATCCGATCTACTTCGCTGGCGTAATCATTTTTACCTTTTTGATCGACCTGTAAACGACCGATATTATCAGAGGAACGGAGTATCATGTCGCCGGCGCTTCTCGCAGCACGGACAGCAGTGTTTAACATGGGTTGCATAAGCGGATTTATATAAATAAAAAGTGCATGAACGGAATATACTCCTGCAACCACAGCATCCACCCGATTCAGGTTAAGTAATGCAGGAGTTTGAGTAAGGCAGGGGCAATTACTGAAAACCGGATATAATACCAAAAATTTTGCTAAACTTAGGTTCTTTTTTTTACCAGGGATGCAACCTTGCTATCTAATATAAAAATCGTGTTAGTCGAAACAACACATCCGGGTAATATAGGTGCTGTTGCCCGAGCAATGAAAAACATGAAAATGCATGACCTTTATCTGGTTGCACCCAAGATATTTCCTTGCGCTGACGCAACTTCCAGAGCTTCCGGCGCTGACGACGTTTTAGCAAATGCGACTGTTTGCCAGACTTTGCAAGAAGCCATAGCCGACTGCCAGCTGGTAATAGGAGCAAGCGCCAGAGGTCGCACCATCAGCTGGCCTGAACTGACCCCCCGAGAATGCGCTGAAAAAGTCCTTATCAACGAAGCCGGCAACAAAGTCGCTATCGTTTTTGGCCGTGAAAACTCTGGCTTAAAAAACCATGAATTGGATCTCTGTCATTTTTTACTTCGCATTCCCTGTAACAGCGAATACAGCTCGCTGAATATTGCCGCGGCGGTTCAAGTTGTCTGTTATGAGCTATTTGTAACCTCGGGACAGCCCTCCAAAGAAAATATTATGGTTGGCGACAAAGACAAAGAAGTTCTGGCAACAGCAACACAAATGGAATCCTTTTATATTCACTTGACTCAAACCTTAAATGATATTGGCTTTATCCACCCTGCGAAATCCAAATCGATAATGAGGCGCTTACGTCGAATTTATAATCGGGTGCAATTGGATACCAAGGAACTTGACATACTTAGAGGTATCTTGAGCATGTCACAAGGTCACAAAAGGAATAACGATGTTTAAACGATTAAAGGAAGATATTGCCTGCGTTTTTGACCGTGATCCAGCTGCGCAATCTATTTTTGAAGTAATTACGACGTACCCAGGATTTCATGCAGTATTGATTCACCGACTCAGTCATTTTTTTTGGCTGGCCGGATTTCGATGGTTATCGCGGTTTATTGCCCATATAGCCCGCTGGCTGACAGGTATAGAAATTCACCCCGGCGCAGTCATTGGCAGGCGATTTTTTATTGATCACGGAATGGGCGTAGTGATTGGTGAAACGGCAATAATCGGTGATGACTGCACGCTATATCATGGTGTAACCTTGGGAGGCACCAGCTGGGACAAAGGTAAGCGCCATCCCACCTTACATAACGGCGTGGTCATCGGTGCCGGTGCAAAGGTACTGGGTCCGATTGACATTGGTGAAAATGCACGGGTGGGTTCAAATTCCGTAGTCTTAAAACCGGTACCCGCGGGTACAACCGCTGTTGGAATTCCGGCTCACATCGTAGACACCAAAAGCAAAGCAGTAACAGCCGAACGCGATAAAATCGCTTATAAAATGGGTTTTCATGCTTATGGTGCAACAACCGATGTACCTGATCCGATCGCCTATGCTATTAATCACATGCTAGATCACATTCACTCGATGGACAAACAAATTGAGACCTTAAAAATTGCACTGAGTGATGCTGGAATTAAATACGCAGAATCCCCAATCTCTAAATTGGACGGCTGCGAGCTAGATGGTTGTGAAATTGGAGATGGCGACTCGTAAGGAAACTCTATGTTTAAGATGAACGATAAAAAATATATTTCATCCATCATTCTGCCATCCGAAATGATTGACCTAAATCATTGTCATTTCTTGAATACTTAAAGCTTACCGGATATTTTTGACCTTTACCTTGAACCTTTAATTAGAATACTTGACTATCCCAGTAGGTTAAGTATAGTATCAATATCTAAACGGTTTTTATGAGGGAAATACTGTGCGCTTAACTACTAAAGGTCGCTATGCGGTCACTGCAATGCTTGACTTAGCTTATCATAGCCAAGACAAGCCTGTAACACTGACTGACATTGCTGCCCGTCAAACAATCTCACTATCTTATCTCGAACAACTATTTGCTCGTTTACGTAGGGCAGGCATGGTAAAAGGCGTAAGAGGTCCAGGTGGCGGTTACAAACTTTGCCGTAAAACCAGCGAAATTAATATTGCTGAAATCATCATTGCTGTCGACGAATCCCTAGATTCGACTAAATGCGGGGGTGAAGCAAACTGCCAAAAAGAACAAGCCTGTTTAACCCATGATTTGTGGATGGGTTTAAGCGATCAAATAAAAGATTATCTAAAAGAAATTTCTTTAGCAGATTTGCTTGAAAGAAACCAGGTTCAAGTAATTGCAAAAAGACAGCATCTAGACTCTCATCACCCTATTGAAATTCATCGCCATCCAGAATAATGCCGGCACTTAATGATCTATTTTGATCATAACGCGACCACACCAATTGATGATCGCGTTCTTGAGGCCATGCTGCCTTTCCTGAAAAATTTTTACGGAAATCCTTCAAGTTTATATCGTCAAGGCAGAATTTGTCGTAGTGCTATTAATGCGGCTCGCGAACAGCTTGCCGGTTTAATTTGCGCACAACCAAGCCAGATTATTTTTACCAGCGGCGGTACGGAAGCCAACAACATAAGCCTGACCAGCTTATCTACACAGTCTAAACTGGCCATTTCAGCTATTGAACACCCGTCTATCATTGAACCCGCACAACATTTAAAAAGATTGGGTCACAACCTTAACTATCTCAAAGTGGATGAAAACGGTCTTATAACTCAAGATACAATCAATGAAATAGCCCTGCTAAAACCCGACATGATTTCAGTAATGCTCGCTAATAACGAAACTGGTGTTATTCAAAATATCGCTAACTTAACATGCCAGCTAAAAAATCAAAGTATTAAAATACATACTGACGCCGTACAAGCTTTAGGTAAAATTCCGATTGATTTTAACCAACTCGGCGTACAGTTAATGTCCTTGTCTAGCCATAAGATCTATGGACCAAAGGGATGCGGCGCACTGGTATTTGAAAATGCAACTGATGTAAAAACTTTATTTTCAGGCGGTGGCCAGGAACAAGGATTTAGAGCCGGCACTGAAAACGTCGCAGCTATTGTCGGTTTTGGCAAAGCGGCTGAATTGGCAAAAATAGAATTTTCCGAGCGACAATCGCATTTATTAAATCTTAGATTACTTTTGGAGCATAGCTTGAGCGCTATTCCGGGACTGACTATCTATGGACAACAAGCAAATCGCATCCCAAACACCGTTATGATAGGTATCGACGGCATAGATGGCGAAATGCTGCTCATGCAACTGGATCAAAAAAACATCGCTGTCTCCAGTGGCTCAGCGTGTGCAAGTAACCTTAACCAACCTAGCCCAGTCCTATCCGCCATGGGCGTAGACCCAATCCGGGCAAAAAGTGCTATTCGCATCAGCTTGGGTAAAGCGAATACTGAAGTTGAAATCCTTCAATTTATCAAACAATTAAAATCCCTCATCTTAAAAGAATAAGGAACCTATATGACCGTCTCATTAACTGAAAGCGCTGCAAAGCAGATCAAAAAACAACTGGAAAAACGCGGCAAAGGCCTAGGTCTGAAGCTGGGTGTAAAGCAATCGGGTTGCTCAGGGTATGCTTACACCATTGATTATGCAGATGACTTAAATGAAAGCGACAAGATTTTTGAAATCTTCGATGTAAAAGTCATCGTAGCAGCAACCGATTTTGAATTTATCGATGGCATTGAACTGGATTATCGCAAAGAAGGTATTAACGAAGCTTTCCAGTTCAACAACCCAAATGTAAAAGGGACTTGTGGTTGCGGTGAAAGCTTTTCAGTTTAAATAACAAAATCTCACCCAAAAGACTCGAAGCTTTCACCTTCTTGTCTTTTATTACCGTATTAATCAATTAAATTCTCTTCAAATTGTTCCGACAGAGATTCAATCAACAACGCGTTACTTAATAGTGCAAACTCAGCCAAGGTTATATTTTCAGCTCTAAGCGTAGGATCAATATTTAAAGCAATTATTTCTTTTTCAGTAATCAGTTTTTTCAAGGAATTTCTTAACGTTTTCCGACGTTGAGAAAATGCCTGGGTAACCACCCGATTAAGCTTGACGATATCTTCAATATAAACGGGTGGCTGCTGATGCGGAACTAATCTTACAATTGCTGACATGACTTGCGGAGCCGGATCAAAACTTTCCGGCGGCACATAAAACAAGAGCTCGGGTAAGCAATAATATTGCATCATAACGCTAAGACGACCGTATTTTTTACTGCCCGGAGTAGCGCAAATCCGATCGACAACTTCTTTTTGTAGCATAAAATGCATATCTTCAATACAAGACGCGTTATCCAACAAATGAAACATCAAGGGAGTTGAAATGTTATAGGGAAGATTACCTATAACACGCAATTTTTCCCCCACTCTGGCCAAAGCAGAAAAATCGAACCTTAAAGCGTCTGCACTGTGAATTTGCAGATTAGGGTATTGTTTAAACTTTTCCCTCAGCAAAACCACCAAGTCACGATCGAGTTCTACGACATCCAAGCGCACTTTTTCATTAAGCAATGGCTCGGTTAAGGCGCCCTGCCCTGGCCCAATCTCAACCCAATGCTGATCAGGCATAGCCTGAATACTGGAGATAATGTTGTAAATAATATTATGGTCATGAAGAAAGTTCTGACCAAAACGTTTACGCGGAATATGTACCATTATTGCTTGACCATTGTTAAGGCAGTTTGCAATGCAAACTTTAAACTACCAGAATCAGCCTGACCAGTGCCGGCCAAATCTAACGCAGTTCCGTGATCAACTGAAGTACGAATAATCGGTAACCCCAAGGTGACATTAACAGCCTGTCCGAAACCCATATGTTTAAGCACTGGCAGTCCTTGATCATGATACATTGCCAAAACCGCATCAGCTGTAGCAAGATACTTTTCTGTAAAAAGCGTATCTGCCGGTAATGGCCCCTCAAGATTCAGGCCCTGCTTGCGAAGCCCATTAAGAACCGGCTCAATAATTTCAATTTCCTCCTTGCCTAAATGACCATTTTCTCCTGCATGGGGATTAAGCCCACAAACCAAAATTTTCGGATTAGCAATTCCAAAGCGTTTGCGCAATTCAGCGTCTAACGTCAAAATAACTCTGCGCAAACGATTATGGGTTATAGCTGAACTGACTTCAGACAAAGGCAGATGAGTGGTCACCAAGGCCACCCGCAAACCCAGAGTTGCAAGCATCATGACAGGATGCCCACCAGTAATTCCGGCAATAAACTCGGTATGACCGGTAAAAGCAAAACCGGCCTCGTTGATAATGCCTTTATGAACAGGCCCAGTAACCATTGCAGAAAAAATACCGTCCATACAACCTTGGGTTGCTTTGGTGATGGTTTTTAACACATAACGGCTATTGGCAATATTTAACTGCCCAGTTTTAGTCCCTTCAGTCAGTTTGACCGGTAAAACCGTCAGATTACCTGCTGTTTGCGCTATAACTGCAGCAGTGTCAAACTCACTGATCTTAACATGCAAACCTAGCTGTTCAGCGCGTTGTTCAAGTAATTCCGGGCTGGCAATAACAATGATTTCACAGGGTAAATCTAATTGAGCAAGCTGAATGCAAAGATCTGGACCTATACCAGCAGGTTCTCCCGGAGTGAGGGCGATGCGAGGTAGAAATTGTCTGATTGTCATTTGGTAGCAGGAATAAAAATTAAAGATTTTACAGTATATCCAACCTAATTACGCTTAGTAAATTCTATTGTTGGACAAGAGATCAGCGTAATATGGAATACATATCGATACATTACCAATCACAACCGTTACCGACTCGGAAACTGGAAACCGTAGAAATTAAACTTAAGACATAACGAGATATTAATAGCCGTCAAATCAAAATAGCAGCTTGAAATAATTTTCTATGAAGCCATGGAAGGGGATAAATCATTAACTTTCTGGCGGAGCGGACGGGACTCGAACCCGCGACCACCGGCGTGACAGGCCGGTATTCTAACCAACTGAACTACCGCTCCGCAGACAGCCGACCATTGTATAAGATTACCTAAATCCGTCAAGATAATTCTTTATTGCAACCGATAATTTCTGAACTAAAGTGATCACACACCTCTCATAAAAATAAAAAAAATGATAACATTTAATAACATAGAACTGTCAGGTTCAACATCTAAGATTTCTATCGAGCTATTGTCTATTCACTAAATACATTAAAACTTGGTTCGTCAAAAACATGGCTATAACTGAGGCCGAAAAACCGAATCAGTAACTTAACCTGAAACCTATTTCCATACCCCGCCCTGGTTCTGGCGCATAATTACGTAAATATGAAGTTGAGTTACGGATATTTTCATTGCTCAAATTATTGGCTTTAGCAAACACCATAACATCGGCACCTTTCAGATTCAGTATTTGATATTGCGTGCCAAGACTTAGTAACAAATACCCTGCCGTAACAGTATCGTTATTTCCGGCATGAGTCTGCGCCTCACCTCGCGTCAAGCGCAAATTACTATTCCAATTACCTTTACTGTGGTCGACCTGAAAACCGAAACGCAAGGGTGGCATTCGCGGCACATCGCGGCCGTTGACGAATTGGCCCCGGGTGAAATCGCTGAACAGCGTTAAATCAACCAGTCCGAGGCGATTTTGCATCAGCGGGAAGATCAGCTTGCTTTCGTAACCCATAAACGTGGCATCGGCCTGACGGATTTCGACGATGGGAGCGCCACTGTCGACATCGAACTCCCCATTACGTTGCTGGTAGATATAATCACCAGCCCAGTTGTGGAACAGATCCAGCTGGGCTCTGACCCAGTCCGACTTGAATTTGTAGCCCAAATCCAGGTTGTAGGAGGTTTCTTGGCGTAGATTCACATTGCCGACTTCAAAGCTGCGGGTTGCATCA
>CANNLO010000110.1 GCA_947505055.1 Methylococcaceae bacterium
ATATGGCGTTCATTTTGCGCCTGATCCAGCAACCGAAAATCGCGCCAATATAGGCGGCATGATAGCTAACAATGCCGCGGGCATGCGATCCGTACTTTATGGTATGACGATTGACCATGTGATGGCGCTTGATTTGGCATTAGCCAGCGGTGAGGTGCTGAATTTCTCTGCATTAGATACTGCTCAATGGTCTAGTAAGGCTGAGCAACAAGATCGTGAAGGTATAATTTATCGAGGGATTCGTGACTTAGTAACACAAAATGCCAATCAGATTCGACAGCGTTACCCTAAGGTCATTCGTCGATCAGGCGGCTACCCATTAGATGCTCTGGTTAATGCCAATCCTTGTAATCTCGCAAAGTTAATCTGTGGTAGTGAAGGCACTTTAGGCGTGATTTTAGAAGCCAAGTTAAAGCTTACGCCATTGCCTCGTTTTAGCGCAGTCTGTTTGGCGCATTTTGATACGTTGGATGCTAGCTTGCGAGCTTCCGCACCTATTGTTGCGCAAAATCCCTCAGCAGTAGAATTGATTGACGGTGTCATTCTTCACCAAGCCCGAACACACCCACTGACGCGGGATGTCTGTAAGATGCTTGAGGGTGAACCTGAGGCTATATTAATTATTGAAGTGCAGGGCGATGATTTAGATGCGACGACTGCACACATTAAGCGCATTGCCGATGGTTTATTGGACAGCGCATATGCTATTCCTGTAATGACTGAATCAAAGGCCATCCAAGCTGTTTGGCAATTACGCTCCAGTGCTCTTGGGCTTATGACTAACATTCAGGGTACTAAAAAACCCGTACCTTACATTGAGGATGCGGCCGTTCCTCCAGAGCATTTGGCAGATTATGTGGCAGAGGTGTTGGCAATTTGTAGTAAATACAATCAGCCCGTATCGATGTTTGGGCATGCTAGTGTTGGTTTGATGCATATTCGTCCCTTGCATGATTTGCACGAATTAACAGAAATCGCTCGTATGAAGCAGATTCAAGAAGATGTATTTCCCTTAGTTAAGAAGTTCGGTGGTTCGTGGAGTGGAGAGCACGGTGATGGGATTGTTAGAGGTGGTTTTAATAAACGATTCTTTGGAGATCAGCTTTACAATGCATTTAGAGAAGTAAAGAATCTTTTTGACCCTGAGGGACGAATGAACCCAGGTAAAGTGATTGAAACACCTCCGGTTGATAGTCACTTGCGCTTTGGTGAAGATTACAAAACTATCTCTGTAGAAACTGCTTTCCATTTCCGTTCACAAGGTGGCATATTGGCCGCTGCTGAGCAATGTACTGGCGTAGGTGCTTGTCGTAAAACGCTTGCAGGTGTCATGTGTCCTTCTTATATGGCAACGCGTGACGAAGTTCACAGCACGCGTGGTCGTGCTAATGCTTTGCGTTTGGCGTTGACTGGTCAGCTCGGCGAAAATGGTTTGGCAGACGATGACCTGAAATCAACAATGGATTTATGCTTGAGCTGCAAAGGTTGCAAAGGAGAGTGCCCAAATAGTGTAGACATGGCACAATTGAAAGCGGAAGTGCTGTATCAGCATCAAAAGCGTCATGGCGTATCACTGAGATCACGATTTTTTGCTAACCAACCTTGCATGGCTTCTTTAGTGTCGGGGCCACAGGCGTTATTGATTAATGGCCTGATGAAGATGAAACCGATTCGTTGGTTGTTGCAATCAATGTTAGGTATAGATTGTAAAAGGCCGCTACCGAATTTTACTCAACAGCGCTTGAGTGACTGGTTCGCAAAACGTTCTATTATAGAGAGTGCTGGCTCTAAGAATAAGCGCGTTATACTTTTTAATGACACGTATACGGAACATTATTTGCCAGAGGTTGGTCGTGCTGCGATTGAAGTGTTAGAAGCCGCTGGGTATCATGTTGAGCTAGCAAGTCTTGGTGATAGTCAGCGTAGCGCCATTTCGCAAGGCTTACTTGATCAAGCTAAACGCAACGGCACCAGACTTTTTAAGCATCTTGATAGTAAGTTTTCAGCGAATGTGCCAATTATAGTATGTGAGCCTAGTTGCGCTTCCGCGTTAAAAGATGATTTACCAGAATTGTTAGATGATGTTGAATTGGCAAACAGAGTAGCCAGTCGAGTTCAGATGTTTGACCACTTTTTGGAGCAAGAGTTAGTAATGAACAATTGCATTTTACCTTGGAAAAAACAAAGTAAAGACTCAGATGGTGTGCAAGCCTTTTTAGTGCATAGTCATTGCCATCAAAAAACTTTGGATGGCGATCGTTGGACACATCGGTTGCTAGCCCGCATATCAGGTTCGCAGGTGCAAGATACTGAAGCGGGTTGCTGTGGTATGGCAGGATCATTTGGTTATGAAGTTGAACATGCTTCTCTATCTCAAGCTATAGCAGAACAACGTCTTTTACCTTGTTTATCTAAGGCCGACGTTTCGACTCAGATAGTTTCCAATGGCTTTTCCTGCAGACACCAGATTGCAGACTTAAGTGGACGTAAGCCTCGACATATTGCTGAAGTGTTGCGAGGGTTTTTATGAGACAGCTAGAGATTAAGTTATTTGAAGTTGCAGACTGGCCAACAAAAGCTGCTACTTTAATTACAGAGAAAATTGCTCGCGTTCTAAATGCAAATGGCAATTGCAGCGTCATGTTGACAGGTGGGCATAACGCAGCCCGTCTGTATAAGGCTTGGAGCATTCTTCCAGCATTTCATCTGCTGTCTGGAGTAAGTTTTTACTTTGGTGATGAACGCTGTGTGCCACCGGATCACTCTGAAAGCAATTATGGTATGGCGATGCGGACCCTGTTCCAATACGGTGTGCCAGTAGGGTGTTCGGTGTTTTGCATGGATGCCAATGCTATAAATAAAGATGAAGAGGCGCAACGTTACGATAATTTACTGCCTCATTCGATTGACGTACTTCTTCTCGGGGTAGGAAGCGATGGCCATATTGCATCTCTGTTTCCCAATAGTGATGGGTTGCAAGAGCGACAACGGGGAGTTATTCCCATTACAGGTTCATTTGAGCCTTTCGAGAGAATGACTATCACACCACAAGTCCTCAAAAAAGTGCAGTCATGTTTTGTGCTTGCTAGTGGGGCTATGAAGGTCACTATACTATCAGAGGCGTTAAGTAATCCAAATGACATTGCAAGTATGCCTGTGCGATTAGTATTGGATAGTATCTGGTTAATGGATAGTCATTAAATATTATACTAATATAGTGATTAAAAAAAATAAACTTAACTGGAAAAACTAATGAATAAGCACCCAACCAATCATGAGCGGACTGCCGACTATTTTAAAAAATTTGATCGTGAAAAAACAATAAAATATTTAATTAAAGGTAGTCAATCATTTATTCTTGATGTCGGTGCAAATATTGGTACATTACTAGATGAATTTAAATTCTGGTGGTCAGGCGGACAAGTCCACTGTTTTGAACCTCAGCAGGAGTGTTGGGTTGATGTTATTTATGTTAATAATAGGCTAAGGTCTGGAATTTAAAATGCTTAAAGAAAAATTACGTCAAAAAAAGGTCACGTTAGGCTCTTGGATTACGCTCGCTCACTCATCAATCGCCGAGATTATGGCATCCGCAGGGTATGACTGGTTAGTGGTTGATTTAGAGCACACCACCATTTCTATTGAGCAGGCTGGAGAATTAATTCGAGTGATAGATTTATGTGGTGTAGCGCCTCTAGTGCGTTTGACTTCAAATCATCCAGATCAAATAAAGCGCGTTATGGATGCCGGTGCGCATGGTATTGTCGTACCTATGGTTAACTCGGTGGATGATGCAAGAAAGGCGGTTGCTGCAACTCGTTACGCACCACAAGGTGTTCGTGGTGTAGGATTGGCGAGAGCACAAAAATTTGGTGCCGGTTTTAGTGATTATTTGCAATGGCAAAAAGATGGTCCAGTTGTAATAGTTCAAATTGAGCACAAAGATGCGCTAGATCACTTAGAAGCAATTTTCTCCGTACCTGGTGTGGATGGATTTATCATTGGACCCTATGATTTATCTTGTTCAATGGGTATGCCTGGCGAGTTCGACCGCGCTGAATTCAAGGCGGCTATGAACCAAATATTGGCAACAGGCCTAAGGATGAACTTTCCAGCAGGTCTACATATTGTCGAACCGGACCTAGTGCGACTGCGACATGTTATCGCTGAAGGTTATCGTTTTATTGCTTATAGTGTGGACATCCGTATGCTTGATGTCGCTGCTCGCATAGGCATCACAACTGCACAGGAAGGACTTAAGACATGAAAGCTATCGGAATTATCCCTGCCCGTTTGGGTGCTACTCGCTTCCCAAATAAACCAATGGCGTTAATCCATGGTATGCCTATGATTGGACACTGTTATCACCGTACGCGATTGTCGCCAGGACTTGCAACTGCATATGTAGCGACCTGTGATGAAGAAATTGCAAACTATGTACGAAGCATAGGTGGTGTAGCAGTGATGACGGCTACTAGCCATACTCGTGCTACCACCCGTACAGCCGAGGCCATGGAGCTTATTGAGGCTGCTAATGAAGAGCAAGTTGATGTGGTGGTAATGGTGCAAGGTGATGAGCCACTTATCTTACCGGAAACAATTGCAGAAACACTCAATCATTTCAGCGACCCGTCTGTTGAGATTGTAAATATTATGTCGCGTCTGCGTACTTATGAACAGTTTGTCGATAAAAATAATGTCAAGGTTGTCGTCAATCATAATAATGATGCTCTATATTTTTCTCGCGAACCGATACCATCTCCCTGGCGTGGTGTTGAGGATGTGCCGATGTATATGCAGACAGGTATCATAGCTTTTCGACGTGAGGTGTTACTGCGTTTCAATCAAATGGCCGAGACTAGGCTTGAGCAAATTGAATCTGTTGATATGAATCGAGTGCTTGAGTTAGGTGGAAAAATTCGCATGGTACTAACAGAATCCATCACTATTGGTGTTGATACACCACAAGAGTTATTGGATGCAGCTGAATTAATGAACAGTGACTTAACAATTAAACAGTATATAAAATCATGAAAGAGCATGAAATCAGACCTGAAGCACTGCTGAATCGATATGTTGAATTAAGCATCCAAGATGCCGAACATTGTTTCGCTAGTGGGTTGCGTATTAATGTGCCTTGCGTTGCATGTGGGGGTGGTCAGTCAACCCACCAGTTTGATAAAAATGGCTTCGCATATGCACAGTGCAGTGACTGCAGTACTTTATTTCAAAGTCCACGTCCTTCTATTGAAATGTTTGAAGCTTTCTATCGCCAATCAGAATCTTCTCGTTATTGGGCAGAGGTTTTCTATCCAGCAGTGGCAGAAATACGCCGTGAGAAAATATTTCGCCCAAGGGTACAACGTTTAGGGGCTTTGTGTGCAGACCGTGGCATGAATGTTGAACGCTTGGTTGATGTAGGTGCTGGCTATGGGATATTTCTTGATGAGTGGAGGCATCATTTTCCAAAAACTAATATTTTGGCAGTTGAGCCATCAGCATCTTTAGCTAAGGAATGTCTATCTAAAGGGTTTGCAGTGGTTGAAGATATTGTCGAGAATGTTACGGGCCATGAAAATACTGCGGATTTGGTAACTTGCTTCGAGGTCTTAGAGCATGTGTACGAACCCTTGGATTTTGTTAGAGCTCTGACGAGTCTCGCTAGGCCTGGGGGGCATGTATTTGTTAGTACGCTTGGCATTGATGGTTTTGATTTACAAATTTTGTGGGACAAGTCAAATCAAATATCTCCGCCTCATCATATTAACTTTCTTTCTGTACGCGGTTTTGAGCAGCTCTTTGCACGGGCAGGTTTAGTTGACGTGATGGTCACTACGCCAGGTCAATTGGATGTAGATATTGTTTCTAATGCGCTTAAGCGAGATCCTGACTTGCTTAAAGGTCAGAGATTTTTGGGTAATCTACTGTCGGATGAAGTTAATGCTGCTGCATTTCAACTTTTCCTTGCGCAACAGCGCTTGAGTTCACATGTTTGGATAATTGGTAGAAAACCAGTAGTCGAGGAGAAGAAATGACAAAATTAAAAGTCGCTATTGCTGGTTACGGCATTGTGGGCAAGCGAAGACGTGCGTGTATTGACCACAACCCATATATGGAGATAGTTGCAGTTTGCGATAGAACATTTGAAGGAAATGGATCATTGCCAGACGGGGTTCGATATTACGCAGATTATCGTAATCTTCTTAGAGAAAAGCTCGATGTTTTAATTGTATGTTTGACCAACGAAGTTGCACCAGAAGTTACGATAGCTGGATTGGAGTTGGGGTTGCATGTTTTCTGTGAGAAACCACCTGGACGCAATGTTGAAGATATTCTACAAGTTATTCAATGTGAAAAAAAACATCCTGATTGCAAGTTGATGTATGGATTTAATCATCGGTATCATGAGTCCGTTCAGGATGCGCTGAAATTAATTCAGTCTGACAAACTTGGACGCATCATCAATATGCGTGGTGTATATGGCAAGTCTAAATTGATTACTTTCAATCAACCAGATTGGCGTACCAAAAGGGAAATTGCTGGAGGAGGTGTTCTGCTTGATCAAGGTATACACATGGTTGATCTTATGCGACTTTTTGCAGGTGAATTTACCGAAGTGCAAAGTTTTATTTCTAACAGTCACTGGGGTTATGAAGTGGAAGATAATGCGTACGCTTTAATGCGCACAGCAGATGGCATTGTAGGTATGCTCAATTCATCTGCCACTCAATGGCGCCATAGATTCAACCTAGATATCAATCTAGAGCGGGGAAGTATTATTTTAGGTGGAATATTATCTGGCACGAAAAGTTATGGCGCCGAAACGCTGACGGTGGTTACTGTAGATCATGATACTGATAATGGCGATCCAAGAGAGCAGGTAACGCGTTACAACGTCGATCCATCATGGGAGGAAGAAATTAACCAGTTTGCTGACTATATCATGTCTAAGCGGTCAGTCAAAAGTGGGTCATCGTTGGATGCACTTAATACAATGAAATTGGTCTATAAGATTTACTATGCTGACCCTCTATGGAGGAAAGCTTATGCAATTACTAATCCTGATGAAAGTAAACTATGAATAACTTAGATCGAATTTTTACTAAAGATCCTGCAGTCTTTGCCAGCGGCTATTTTGATTATCTTAGTAGTGTATTAAAGGCTATTGATACTCGAGAAATCGGCCAGTTTATCGAGACGTTAGTCGATGCTCGGGAACGTGGTTCAACCATTTATTTTATTGGTAACGGAGGCAGTGCAGCAACTGCCAGTCATTTTGCAAACGATATTGCAATAGGGACTAATTCATATAATAAGCCTTTCCGTGCTGTCAGCCTTACGGATAATCAGGCCATTATTACCGCTATTGGTAATGATTATGGATATGAGGAGATTTTCGTACGGCAGTTAATGATTTTAGGGCGACCAGGTGATGTAGTTGTTGCTATTTCAGCATCTGGGAATTCACCTAATCTGATTAGAGCATTTGATTATGCCAAGACAATCGGTATTAAAACTGTGGCAATTACAGCTTTCGATGGAGGTAAGATGAAAAATATAGCTGATGAATCTGTTCATGTGCCTACGGCACTCAAAGAATATGGGCCAGCAGAAGATGCGCATATGGTGCTGGATCATCTTGTTGGTGCTTATCTTATGAGAGCTATATAACATGGTTGAGTATGAGCAGCTTTTAGTTATTGCTCAAAATGCTGCGCGCAAGGCCATGCAGGTGTTGGTTACTACTGATAACAGCTTGCCTAGTTATACTTATGCTGATGATTTACCTAGAGAGATGAAGACTGCAATAGATTGTAGGCTTGAGGAGGTGGTTCTTGATTGTCTTCGAGTAACTAGCATTCCTATTCTTAGTGAAGAGTCGGGTGAGCATGGCGAGCTCTATAATAACGGCTTGCGTTGGATAGTTGACCCGCTCGACGGCACCGTTAACTTTGTTCGAGGCACAGCTCCATGCGCCGTATCAATTGCACTCTGGCATAATAACGCTCCAGTTTTTGGTGTGATTAGTGAATATCCCTCTTGTAGATTGGCGTGGGGTGGCCAATCATTTGGTTCATTTATCGACGGGATGCCGATTCGTGTTTCGACGATTAAAGAAAAAAATAAAGCTATTATTTGCACGGGATTTTCATCAAGATTTGATTTTTCTAGTGGCTCAATGGCAACATTTTTACAAATGGCGAGTTCTTATGCAAAAGTTCGTATGTTAGGTGCGGCATCACTTTCATTGCTTCATGTGGCTAAAGGTAGTGCTGATGCTTATAGTGAGCAAGATGTAATGATTTGGGATGTGGCTGCAGGTCTTGCGATAGTCGAGGGGGCTGGAGGACATATCTGCGTATTACCTGGACGCTTCCCAAACTCCCATAATATTTTTGCAGGCAATAATTTAATTTAGTTGGAATGATAATTATATGAATACAATAGAAAAAGTAGCTGTATGTTCACGCTCATTTTCAAAAAATTTAGTGTTGCGTAGTGAGTTACTTGCTAGATACAAACATGTCACTTTTAACGATACGGGACGTCAGTTGGAAGGTGATAGTTTGGTGGAGTTTCTAAGTGGGCATGAAAAAGCAATCACCGCGCTTGAGACAATTGATAATTATGTTTTGTCACGCTTACCCGAATTAAAGGCTATTGGTAAATATGGTGTCGGGCTTGACATGATAGACATGGACGCCATGAGGGTTCATGGTAAACGGTTGGGCTGGACTGGTGGAGTCAATCGTCGATCTGTTTCTGAATTGGTTATTGCATTCGCCATTACGATGCTACGTCATGTACATGCGGCGAATATAGAAGTTCTTTCTGGCACTTGGCGTCAACATGTGGGTGGTGAGTTGACTGGCCGAACGGTAGGAATTATTGGGTGTGGGCATGTAGGCAAAGATCTTGTTCAGATGTTAAAACCATTCGGATGTCCTATTTTGGTAAACGATATTCGTGATTATCCTGATTTTTACAAGGAGCACGATATTAAGCCTGTGTCATTGGAAGAACTTCTCACAAAATCAGACTTGGTATCTTTGCATGTCCCTTTAGATGCAAGTACGCGCAACATAATAAATGTTCAAAGGCTCGCAATAATGAAGCCGACTGCAGTCTTGCTTAACGCGGCACGCGGAGGGCTTGTTGATGAAATTGCTTTAAAAAGCATGCTTCAAAATAAAAAATTGGCAGCAGCAGCATTTGATGTATTTTTGTGCGAGCCACCACAAGATAATGAGTTGCTCAATCTTCCAAATTTTCTTGCAACACCGCACATTGGTGGTAGTGCCGAAGAGGCAATTTTGGCCATGGGGCGTGCAGCTATTGATGGTTTGGATGTTAATGAAGTCCCCGGGCTTTAATCATGAATTTTTTACGTTCATCAGTGCGAATATTTTCAGTTTTTAATATGATCTTGTTTAGCTGGCCTTCAGTTTTGGGTGGAATTCGCCTTCGTCGTATATGTTGGAGGTCCCATTTTTCAAGCCTTGGAAAAAATGTAGTTTTTGGGGATAACCTAAAAATTACTGGATTTAGTAAGATGAAAATTGGCAACGATGTTTCTTTTATGAGTGGGTCCTATCTTTACTCTAATGGAGGCCACCTTAAAATTGGGGATCACTGCAGTTTTAACCATAATGTTTTCATTGGTGCAGATGGAGGTGACATAGCCATTGGTAAAGATTGTTTAATTGGACCGAATGTAGTTATGCGTGCGGCAGATCATGAGTTCTCTAACTGTTATGTGCCCATTCGCGCCCAGGGCCATCGACCAGGAAAAATCATAATTGGCAATAATGTTTGGTTGGGAGCCAATGTTGTCGTTACTCGCAATGTGATGATTGGAGATGGTTGCGTGGTTGGCGCAGGAGCTGTAGTGACGCGTAATTTACCTTCTATGATGATCTGTGTTGGTAATCCGGCACGGCCGATTCGCTCAAGAGTTATTGATAATTAAAACTTCTGAATTTAGTTCTACATCAATATTTACACTAATATTTTTTTAAAATGCTTCTAAATTTTAGGTCAATTTTGATGTTGCTATGAGCATTATATCTTTTTCGGATGAAATTCCCTGCGATGGTGCTGGAACTTTAATACACTATGATTATGAACCAATAATAGCTGAGGGATGGTTAAATTGTGATGTGCGTGAAATTGTGCATCTATATGAAGATTTTTGGCTTTCAGAAATAGACAATTGGCATCGAGAATTATCTGAGAAGGCTGTTGGTTTAACTCGCTGGTGGTGGATTACTCCAGGGTCTCGGTTAATCTTGTGGAAGACTAACAGTGCATTTTCACTAAAGCCAGTTTTATTTACATTGGCTATTATTAAATTGTGTGAACATCGGCCAAGTGAAAGAATCTGGATTGTTGGCGCGCCTGATGAGGTGGTGGTATATTTATCGGATTTTGCTATTCAAAAAAATACAATTCAGATTGAAGATTTCCGTCCGAAAAATCTAAATAGCAATATTGCTTATAAGTTGTCTAATTTTCTTAAGCCTTGGTTAAAGTTAGCAAGGTGGCTGGCATTCAGTTTATTCCACTCCCTGTTTAGTTTTAAAATAAAACGTATTAAGCCAGCACGGTTAATTGTAGATTCACTTGTTTTGGATGCCAATTTAATTAAAACGATCGGAGACCATTTTTTTGGCCACTTGTTAGATAATATCCCAGGCCTAGCAAGTGAAGATGTGATTTGGAAGTATGAAGACCATTCAGTGAACTTTCCTGATTTGAAGGAAAAACTTATCGACGTCGGTCGACGAGCAAATTTTAAGACTAATCTTTTTTGCTGGACAGATATTTGGTTTGCATTATCTACTAGTTTTTCAGTGAACAGAGCACTGACTAAACTTGTAGATGCTCCCCCAGTTCTCAGAATAGGTGATATTGTTATATCAAGTTTTTCGCATTACTTTATAAGTAATTTAGTAATAGGTAACTTCCCGCTATCCGAGTTAATTTTGTATAAACAATGTAGTAAATTAATATTGGAGTCTGGGGCATCTGCAATTATTTATCCTTATGAAGAAAAACCTACTGAGCGTGCAATTCTTTTAGCGGTTCAGGATAATGCTCCCCAATTAAAAACAATAGCTTTTGCTCACGCAGCCTACTCTAAGGGTCACCTTTACATAAGGCGAGGTAAGCGAGGGGAGCCGCCAAGGCCAGATATCTTGGCTGTCACTGGCAGTATGGCGCGAGATCAATTTCAGCGCTTTGGTGTGTCGCTAGAAGAAATTATTGTTATAGGCTCTCCGCGTTATCACACTGTTCCATTATACAAACATAGCAGACCGAAATTACGTAAGCAGATACTTTTTATATGCGGCTTGGGGTTTGAAATGCGCATATTTGCTACGTTGCTTGTGGCGAATCCTGGTCTACTAGATGGCTATGATCTGGTGATTCGGAGAAGTTACCATTCGTGGGTAGAAGAACAAGATGCCGCCGAAGATAGAATGCGAGCTGCGGGTGTTGTTTATCGATGCGAAAGTGGAGATCTAGCGGCTCAGATTGATGATTCTGACATTGTACTATTTGAGGCAACAACTGCAGGTTTTGAGGCCGTACTTAGAGGAAAGCTGGCTATTCGCCTTAACCTCAGTGATATCATTACTACTTGTCACTTTAATGGATGTGATGGCAGTGATGTTATAAAATATTGTCAAAATCTTAAAGAATTAAAGTCTGAGTTAGATCGGACCGCCTTGTTAACACCAGTCCAGTATGGAATTGCTTTGCAACGTCAACGAAAACTTGTTGAGAGATTGTATTCTCCAATAGACCAAGCAGCATTAGCTGTCTTGTTCGAAAAATAAACATCACATCTAAATTGTTGTCATAGAAAAATTAAGTACTAAGTTATTAGTAACTTATGATTAAGAATATATGTTAGTAGATAAGAAATATGTGGATGTGACGCAGTGCTAATTAGTTGGCATTAATGCAGCAAAAGATTAATTATTGATATATGAGGTGATAATGTGCTGGCAGTTAATATACTTGGTTATGGTCAGATGGGACGCCAAATTGCAAGTCTTCTTTGTTTGCTTGGCTGTGATGTTGTGGTGTGGTGCCGAACTTTACCTGAAGAGACTTACGTACAAAGGCAGATAAAATTTGCGAGCAAACTCCTTGGGGTGCCAATAAATGAAAATACGATTAAAGTCGTTTCATCTCTTGGCGAACTTAATAAAGATGCAATAACGATTGAAGCCATAGCTGAGGATATTGAAATTAAGAGGGACTTGTATAATCTTTGTCGACCATATTTGCTTGGTGGATATTATACAAATTCATCCTCTTATTCGCCTGTTGAAATTGGTGAAGAGGTCGGAGGGCTACATTTCTTTAACCCTATTACGTTAAGGCTTGTTGAATACTGTCCAGCAGCATTCACTAAAGGCGCTGGGATTGTTAATTTACTTACACTTCTTAATCTGAATAGCTTTAATGTGATTGATGTTCAACCTAATAGGGGGTATCTAGCAAATTCACTTTTATTTAGGGAAATTGCAAATATATTCTTTATGATAGAGCAGTGTAGGTATTCTGTTTCTGCGATTGAAAGTGTGTATGCTGCGCTTCATAAAGACCGCAGCATATTTGACATAGTTGATTTGGTGGGAGTAGAT
>CANNLO010000111.1 GCA_947505055.1 Methylococcaceae bacterium
CAGGTTGTGCATGCCTTTAATAAACAAGGTAATTTCCAAGAAGCTGAGTTTGTGGAACTGTTTCCTGGCGATTTGATTTCAGCTATTCCGTTATGCTTTAAATACGGGATCTTTTTTGAACAGAATTATCCCCAATTTCGGGGTTATCTGATTGAATCCGGTTGTAGAAATGGTTTTGAAATTCAACAGCGCGGTTTTTATCAAAGACAAACTCGCTTTTAATGAATTCAAGCGCTTATTATTTATTACCCAGCATGGATTTTAAATCACCAAAGGGATTGTGAGTTCCAGTATTACTGGATGATTTATCAGTTTTAGAACCATCAAAGCGAGTTTCTTCGTATCTTGAATGCTCATTGTCATGACAATAAAGGCATAATAATTCCCAGTTGCTACCATCTGACGGATTTTCATCGTGATTGTGGTTTTTATGGTGCACAGTCAACTCGGTCAGATTTTTGTGATCAAATTCTCTGGCGCAACGACCGCAAACCCAAGGGTATAGTTTAAGAGCCTGGCCGCGATACGACTGATCTCTTAGTTCCTGCGAGCGCCGTGCTTCGGTTACAATTTGGTCCAGTTTGCTTCTGTCAGGTTGTTGTTTTTTGATAGTCATAACAAGATTTTCTGAAATTCTTTAAAGAAAGTTTTGTGCTTGATAGCTGTAAACACTAAACACTAAACGCTAAGATTAAATTCTAACAGAAAATTGATGAAAGATAGTGTCAACTTTTGTTAGTGGCTACTTAACAGTCTGTATTATTCAATTAATAAGAAGTGTTGATTTAAAACATTTATACTTGAAAATAAATATTGGGTAAATGCTAGTCATATAGTCATTCATAGCTCAGGGTAAATTGATTAAACAGGAGGCTTGCATATGGATAAACGTACGTTTACAAATCGATTGGTAGTTTTAGATACTGAGACTACCGGTTTAAATCCTCAGGAAGGACATAGAATTATTGAGATTGGTTGCGTGGAAGTCGTCAATCGTCGTTTAACCGGCAGGCGTTTTCATACGTATATTAATCCTGAGCGGATTATTGATTTAGGGGCTATTGAGGTTCATGGTATCACCAATCAGTTTTTGGTAGATAAGCCTGTATTCTCAGGTATTGCCGAGGACTTTATTGCTTTTATTCAGGGCGCTGAATTGATTATTCATAATGCGCCCTTTGATGTCGGTTTTATTAATGCCGAATTCTCAAAATTGAATAATCACATAGGAACGGTAACTGAATACAGCAAGGTATTTGATACTCTGGCCTATGCCAGAAAAAAACATCCCGGACAGCGGAATAGTCTGGATGCCTTGTGCAAGCGTTATAGTATCGATAATAGTCACCGGGAATTACATGGCGCGTTGCTTGATGCTGAAATTCTGGCAGATGTGTTTTTGTTGATGACCGGTGGACAGTCTTCTTTGCTTGATGAAACTCAAGCGGAGTTGGATCAGGTAAAAAACCAGATAAAATATGTGATGAAAGATCGACCTGCTTTAAAAGTCATTAGCTGTTCGGAAGAGGAATTAATTGCCCATCAACAGGGTTTGGAGGCAATTGAAAAATCTGGAGTTGAGTGTATCTGGAATCTGTAAGTCGGTAAAATCACGAAGGAAGTGAAGATCTAAATCTTTTCCTTCACTTCGTGGTTTTAGGGTCAAAAATTAATCTTCCGCTTTCGGTTTTGCCCGTCTGGACGTTGAACCGACTCTTTTTTTGCTTTTATCTACTTTTTTTGCGTCATCGTCATCTTTGGCCGCTTTTTTTGCGCCTTCACTCATTTTCGAAATATTGAGTTGCTGGCCCGCTACTCTGACTTTTTTCAATTCCTCAAATAATTCCTTGGGAATTCCTGCCGGTAATTCAACCGTACTGAAGTCATCCTGGATTCGGATGCGGGCAATATGATCACCATCAATTCCGGATTCATTGGCTATAGCGCCAACGATGTTACCCGGCTTAACGCCATGATTATGTCCAACTTCAATCCGATAGGTTTCCATTTCAATATTTGCGCCACCGGGGAATACACGCTTTGGTTTGCGATCTTTTTGGGGTCTGTCAGATCGTTCGGATCTAGAGGGGCGATCATCTCGTGAAGGTCTGTCGTCATGGCTATCTTTTGGCCTTTTTGGCAGATTCTGCATTAATAAAGGCGTGTTGCCCTGTACCAGTTTAGCCAGTGCTGAAGCTATTTCCAGAGCAGATACATTATGCTCTTGCTGGAATTGTTCTATCAACTGGCTGAAGAAGCTCAGTTCTTCTGCGGCTAGCGTATCGGTAATGTTTTGTTTGAAACGGGCAATACGTTTGTTGTTGATAACTTCTGTTGAAGGTAAACCCATTTCTTCAACTTTTTGCTTGGTCGCTTTTTCGATATTAGCCAGCAGATTTCTTTCTCTGGGGGCAATAAACAAAATAGCATCGCCAGTACGTCCGGCACGACCTGTTCTTCCGATACGGTGAACATAAGATTCTGTATCGTAAGGTATGTCATAGTTAACGACATGAGTAATACGGTCTACATCCAATCCACGAGCGGCAACGTCAGTTGCAATCAAGATATCCAGCTTGCCGTTTTTCAGGTTGGTAATAGCACGTTCACGCAGTGCTTGAGACATATCGCCATTAATCGCTGCCGCCGAATAACCGCGTGCTTCCAGTTTTTCTGCCAGTTCAACAGTTGCAGTTTTAGTTCTGACGAAGATAATCATACCGTCAAAAGTTTCTGCTTCTAGAATTCGGGTCAGTGCATCCAGTTTATGTACACCGCTTACCAGCCAATAGCGTTGACGGATATTTTCAGCGGAGGCCGTGGTTACTTTAATGGTGATATGTTCAGGATCTTTCAGATATTGCTGGGCAATTTTACGTATAACGGAAGGCATGGTTGCAGAAAACAACGCGATTTGCCTTTGTTCCGGGATTTGTTCCAGAATCCATTCCACGTCATCAATGAAACCCATGCGTAGCATCTCATCAGCTTCATCAAGAACCAGGTAGCTTAAACCTTTAAGATTTAGCGTTCCTTTGCGCATGTGGTCCATAACCCGACCCGGAGTACCGACAACTACATGAGCGCCGCGTTTTAGCTGGCGTAACTGGGTGCTGTAATCTTGTCCGCCGTAAATTGGCAGAACATGAAAGCCCTTTAAATGCGAGGCATAGCGTTGAAACGCTTCGGCTACCTGAATAGCCAATTCACGTGTTGGTGCCAGAACCAAAACTTGCGGGTCTTTTTTATTAAGGTCAATGCGCGATAATATTGGTAACGCAAAAGCGGCAGTTTTGCCGGTTCCTGTTTGTGCTTGCCCCAGAACGTCTTTACCTTTTAGTAGGAGCGGGATGGTTTGTGCTTGTATTGGAGAAGGTGTTTCATAACCGACATCTTCCAGTGCTCTTAGCACCGGTTCGATCAGAGCTAAATCACGGAAAGAGGGTATTGGAGAAACATCATTGGACATGTATTTACCTGTTGGAAGCTAGAAGGCGCCAAAGCGCGGAGAAATGTGTTTGTTTATCAGGATATTATACTGTATTTTAATTTCTTTTGCAGAAATATAAAAAAAGTACAATTCTAAGGTGATATTATTGTGTATTAACTTGATGCAAAGTGACTATTTATAACGTTGGTGATTGACAAATTTACCGTTAAAACGCGTCAATTCCTAAATATTAGCCGAGCGGAGCAGAAGTATTTAGGTTAAATTAGAGACATTAATCCTTAGTTTAAAAGAACAACTGTGACGACTTTATTCCCCATCCCCGGTAACCACCCGCAACGTTTTGTTCTTCATAATGAAGTTCATGCCCGAGCCCCATTTAATCTTGACTTGCCTGTTAGAGCCAGTCATCTGGCGTTATTACTTTCCAGTGACGAAAAAATGCAGGAACGAGTGCATTTAGCAACACTTTGCCAAAGATTCGGACTGGCTCCCCCTGAAAAGGAAGCGGATCACTTTAGTGCAACTTTTAATTCTTTTCAAATACGCTGGGAACAACATGGCGAATTTAGTGCTTACAGCTTCTATGTGCATGATACCCCGCATGATCCTTTTGAGGATTCTGCCTTAAAAAAGGTTCCGCTCGATTGGTTGTCTCAATTAACCGGGCAAGTTATCGTTGCGGTTCATGCAACCATTGTTTCACCTAGCGATATTAACTATCAGGAGAACATGGACTTGTCGTTATTTTCTGACTGGTTTGCCGGTAATCCGGTGATTGGTTCAAAAGTAACAGGCGGGGCAGCCTCAGTATTTACAGATTTTCGTATACACGTTGACGGGTTTAGCCGATGTTTGATTATTAATCATGGATTGAGAGCAGAGCAGGCGGGGCGTTTATTGCAACGTTTATTTGAAATTGAGGTATATCGCGTCCTGGCGTTGCTGGCTTTTCCAATTGCACGAAAACTATATCCTGCATTAAAAAAATGTGATCGGCAGTTATATACCATTACTAATTCAATGACGTTGGCTGATCATAACGATGGTGAATTACTGGATGAACTAACCACTCTCGCGGCTGAAGTTGAAAATTATATCTCCAGTAATCACTTCCGTTTTGCCGCCGCCAGTGCCTATTACCAATTGGTCGAACAACGGGTTAATGATTTACGCGAAGTTAGAATTCAGGGTATTCAGACTCTGGGCGAGTTTATAAAGCGGCGACTGGAACCGGCTATCAATACCTGTCAATCTACCTCGCACCGATTTACCCTGCTTTCTGAAAGAGTTAGTAACGCCAGTCAGTTGCTTCGAACGCGTGTTGATATTATTATTGAAAAACAAAATCAGGGTTTACTTACATCAATGGCTTTACGAGCAAAGATGCAGTTGCGGATGCAGCAAATGGTTGAAGGTATTTCGATGGTCGCGATCACTTATTATGCCGCCAGTCTTATTGGTAAAATAGCCGAAGCCTTGCATATTGGAGGTTGGAAAATTAATCCGGTTATTGTTGAAGGTATTTCAATTCCATTTATTTTGATAATTATTGCAATTAGCTCTAAACGGATACACAGGATTATTGCAAATACCACAGAATGATCCTGAAAGACGCCGTGGAACCTTCTTTCATAATTTAGTTAAACCTTGTTTTTAAGCGCAAGTGCCGCGCCATGTATGGCTTTGGAAAGGGTAGGGTGGGCGTGTATGGTCCTGACCAGATCTTCGCTATTGGCAGAAAACTCCATGGCCAGTACCGCTTCGGCAATCATTTCCGAAGCGTGGGAAGCAATAATATGAACCCCGAGTATGGTATCGGTTTCTGCATGTGTGATAATCTTTACCATGCCCTCAGTTTTACTGATCGCTTGTCCCCTAGCTGTATCTTTTATTTTAAAAATACCAATTTTGATGGATTCACCCATCGCTTTCAACGCTTGTTCAGTCTGACCTACCCAGGCGATTTCAGGGTCTGTAAACACAACACTGGGCAAGACGTTGTAGTTGACTGAGTTATGAATGCCAGCAATTTGTTCAGCAACAAACAGACCTTCTTCGATGCCTTTATGAGCAATCATGGGGCCCAGTAAGGTCAGATCACCAATGGCATATACCCCAGGCAAATTAGTTCGACAGTTTTCATCGACATGAATATAGCCATTTTCATCAAGTAGTAAATTAGCTTCAGCTGCCGCCAGGTTATCGGTATTGGGTTTTCGACCCGATGCCACGATCAGTTTATCGACTCGCAGAGCATGCGTCCCTTCACTGTCCTGATATTCAACAGTCACTTTTTTGCTGCCTTTTTTTGCAGAAATAACTCGAGTGCCCAAGCGTAGTTCAAGTCCTTGCCCGGAATAGATGCGATAAGCCTTTTGGGCAATTTGCTGATCAGCGAAACTTAAAAATGATTCCTGAGCTTCCAACAGAATTGTTTCAGCACCTAATCGGCTCCAGATGCTAGCCAATTCAAGTCCAATAATACCGGCACCAATGATTGCCAGGCGCTTGGGTACTTGATGGAGATTTAAAGCCATGGTGGTATCAATAATAAACTCGTTATCTATGGGAGCACAGGCCAAAGCTATAGGCGATGAACCGGTTGCCAGAATGATGTGTTTGGCTTCGAGTATTGACGTAGCGGACCGGTCGTCAGTTGGGGTTATTTCGACTAGTCGTTCTGAAATTATTTTTGCCTCTGCCTGTATATGAGCAATATTGTGTGTAGAAAACGCATCGGCTATTTGCTGGCTAAGATTGGCAACAATCTGGTTTTTGCGTTGCATCATCAACGCAATATCAAAAGAAATAGCCTCAGCCTCTATACCGTGCTCCTTGATATTGTTTGTTAGCAACTCGTAGATTTTAGCGGATTCCAGTAAAGCAATAGACGCAACACAGCCAGCGTTGAGATAAGTGCCGCCCAGACTGCTTTGGCCTTTTTTATCAAGCCAGTTATCAATGCACGCTGTTTTCAGGCCAAGCTCTGCGCAGCGAATAGCACTTGAGTAACCGGCCGGACCAGCACCTATAACTATGACGTCATACAATTGCGTTTTTTTGATTGGCATGGTTTTAGATGTTCAACAAAAGGTGGGCTGGAGATTCCAAACATTCTTTGATGGTAACTAAAAATTGCACGGCTTCACGGCCGTCAACCAGGCGATGGTCATAAGACAACGCCAGGTACATGATAGGTCTGATAACAATTTGCCCATTTTCGACCACAGGGCGTTCCTTGATGGCGTGCATCCCTAAAATTGCGCATTGTGGTGGATTAAGTATGGGCGTTGATAACATGGAACCGAAGATACCGCCGTTGGTAATGGTAAAGGTGCCGCCTTTCAGATCTTCGTAGGTCAAGGCACCTGCTTTGGTTTTTGCGCCAAATTCGACAATACTTTGTTCGATGCCGGCAAAGTCCAGTTGATCGGCGTCGCGCAAGACTGGCACAATCAGGCCGCGCTCAGTACTGACGGCAATGCCAATGTCATAATAGCCGTGATAGATAATATCGTTTTCATCAATAGAGGCATTTATCGCCGGGAAGCGTTTTAAAGCTTCAATCGACGCTTTAACAAAGAAAGACATAAAGCCCAGTTTGACATGATGCTTTTGATCAAAGCGTTCTTTGTACTGATTACGAAGATCAATTACATTTTGCATGTTGACTTCATTAAAAGTAGTCAGCATGGCTGCATTTTGCTGTGCCTGTAACAGACGTTCTGCCACTTTGGCTCTGAGTCGGGTCATCGGAACGCGTTGTTCAGGTCTTAGATTTAAAAGCCCGCTGCTTTCAGTTTCACTTTTAAAAACCGCTGGTATTTCGACCGTTTTTGTTGGGGTAATTGGAGCAGCCGAAGCGGGTGCAATGAGTTGCGCTTCTTGTAGCGTATTTTTATGTAGGTAATCCAAAACGTCGACTTTAGTCAGGCGCCCCTCTTTTCCTGAGCCTTTTATTAAAGAAGGATTCAGCGCATTTTCAGTAATTAGTCTGCGTACTGAAGGGCTTAAAGGGATGTCTGATTCTTCATTTTCGGATTCTGAAATGGAGCTATCACTTTGTTCGCCAGTTTTCAGGATACTAGGTTCCAGCAAGGCTAATACTTCGCCACCAAGCACAATCGAGCCGTCACTTTTTAGTAGCTTGAGTAAAATGCCTGATTCGGGAGCCGGCACTTCAAGCACCACTTTGTCTGTTTCAAGATCAACGAGATTTTCGTTTTTAATGACAGTGTCACCGGCCTGTTTATGCCAGGTAATCAGTGTTGCATCAGAAACAGATTCGGGTAGGTGAGGGACTAGGACTTCAATGTTCATTATTATTTTCCTGAAGATTTGCCGTAGAGCGCCGATTTAACGACAGCTTTTTGTTGTTCTATATGCACGCGGAAATTACCGACAGCGGGTGCTGCCGATGCATCTCGACCTGCATAGGAGATACCGATTTTGGGAGAAAGATTAACACGAAAGTGATGGTTTGATTGATACCAGGCGCCTTGGTTTTGTGGTTCTTCCTGGCACCAGATAAATTCTTTAAGTTGAGGGTATTTAGCAACTTCTGCTTTGAATAACTCATCAGGGAAGGGATAAAGTTGCTCGATGCGGGCAATAGCAACGTGTTTAAGATCATCCTGGCGCCTGGTTTCGATTAGATCGTAATAGACTTTGCCGGCACACATAACCAGGTGTGTGACTTTTTTTGGGTTGATGTCGTCTTGCTCGCCGATCACCGGCATAAATTGCCCGTTGGTAAGATCTTCAAGCGTAGAAACGGCAAGTTTATGGCGCAGTAAACTTTTCGGACTCATTACTATCAGCGGTTTTCGATAGGGACGCAGCATTTGGCGACGCAGCAAATGAAATATTTGTGCGGGCGTTGTTGGGCAGCAAACTTGAATATTATGTTCAGCACAGAGTTGAAGATAGCGTTCCAGGCGAGCCGACGAGTGTTCAGGACCCTGACCTTCAAAGCCGTGTGGTAACAGCATAACCAAGTGACACATACGCCCCCATTTGGTTTCTCCGGAGCTGATAAATTGATCGATAACTACTTGTGCGCCATTGGCAAAATCGCCGAATTGGGCTTCCCAAATAACCAAGGTGTTCGGCATCGTGGTGCTGTAACCATACTCAAAACCTAATACGCCGGCTTCGGAAAGCAGTGAGTCGAAAATCTGTGCATTGCCTTGATCTTTGTCCAGATGTTTAATTGGCGTATAGGTCTTATTTTGTATTTGACTATGCAAAACCGCATGGCGATGCACAAAAGTGCCGCGCCCTACGTCTTGTCCGGTGAGACGGACATGGTATTTATCCATCAGCAGAGTTGCATAGGCCATATTTTCGGCAAAGCCCCAGTCCAGAGGCATTGCTCCTGCCGCCATTTTACGGCGATTTTCCATGACTTTTTCGACTCTGGGATGTAACTCAAAGCCGGTAGGTAAGCGTTGCATTCGGTCATTACAAAAGCGCAAATGCTCCATTGTGACTGAAGTGTTACAGGCAACGTTCCAGTTGGCGTTAAGAAAGTTGTTCCATTGATTGGTGTATGAATATGGACCATTGATTAAAATAGATTTGGAAACAACAGTTCCGTCTTCCAGTAATTGTTGGTAGTTTGATTCCATTTCAGTTGCTTGCTGCACAGAAATGAGGCCGTCTTTAATCAGTTTTTCAGCATATAGTTTTCGCGTCGTTTTCAGTTTGCGAATTTTTTTATACATCAACGGTTGAGTGGTTGAGGGCTCGTCGGCTTCATTATGCCCCAGGCGTCTGTAACAAATAAGGTCGATAACCACGTCTTTTTTGAAAATCATCCGGTAATCCAAGGCCAGTTTGGTGACAAAGATAACGGCATCAGGATCATCGCCATTGACATGAAACACCGGGGCCTGAATCATGCTGGCAACATCGGTGCAATATAAGGTCGAGCGAGCATCCTGAGGATTGCTTGTAGTAAAGCCGATTTGGTTATTGATGACAATATGTACGGTGCCGCCTGTCGAGAAAGCGCGGGTTTGTGACATGTTCAAGGTTTCCATGATGATGCCTTGACCGGAAAATGCCGCGTCGCCGTGTATCAAGATAGGAATGACCGTGTTGGTGCCGTTTTCACCGGCTCTGTCCTGACGTGCTTTAACCGAGCCTTCGACAACCGGGTTGATGATCTCCAGATGCGAGGGGTTGAAGGCCAGTGTTAAATGGACAGGGCCACCCGGTGTGCTGATATCCGAAGAAAAACCCATGTGATATTTTACGTCACCGGTGCTGACCCCCGGCGAAAGCGGTGAGGTACCGGCAAAATCATTAAACAGACTGGCAGGACTTTTTCCAAGAATGTTGACCAGCACATTCAAGCGGCCTCGATGCGCCATGCCGATTACTATTTCATTAACGCCTTTGCTTCCAAAACCTTGAATCAATTCGTCCAGAATAGGAATCAGCGATTCGCCGCCCTCCAGAGAAAAACGTTTTTGGCCGACAAAACGATTGTGCAAGTGGCTTTCAATGCCTTCCGCAGCGGTAAGCAGTTCAAGTAACCAGCGTTTTTTTTCAGGTTCCAGTTCCAAGTTGGATTTGGAGCTTTCCAGGCGGTTTATAATCCAGCGTCTGACCTGTGTGTCGACGATGTGCATGTATTCAGAACCGATGCTACCGCAGTAAATTGCCTTAAGGTTGGCAATAATGTCGCGTAAAGGCAAGCGGTTTACCCCATAGAGTGAGCCCGTGTCGAACAGTGTATCCATGTCTGGCTCAGAAAGGCCATAGTAAGTAGGATCCATGTCGGGAGGGGGGGGCAAGGTTTTACCCAATGGATTATTGCTGGCAATCTGATGTCCGCGAACCCGGTAGTGGTTAACAAGTCGAGCAACAGCTGATTGTTTTTTGACGCTTTCCTCGGTAAAGCCCTGTAATTTAGCCAGCCTGCCTTCCGATTTAAGTGCAAGTTGTGCGAAACGCTCAACGACAGGACTGTGAGGGGTCTCAAATTCTGTGCCATTATGTATTTCATTAAATTGTTTTTGCCAGCTTGCCTCTACTGAATCCGGGTCTTCGAGAAATTGTTCGTATAAATTTTCAACAAAAGTGGCATTGCTGCCATAGAATGAAGAAGAGTCTTGAAAAAGTTTAAGCAGCTTACTCATTATTGGCGTCCAATTTGATCGGTAAGGATTTTGTCTTTGTCTGAACCATTTAAGTAGTATATTACCAATGTTTAACATGTACATTGATAAAAAATCGGGTTCTTGGATTTAACAAGGCTCGTTCATCATTTTCACTTTGAGTTTGAGTTTATGGCAGACAAAAGAAATATTGTAATAAAAGTTAATTATCCGGTTTCAGGAAAAGTCGAAAGGCATTTGGCACCTCGGATAATAACAGAATGGAATGTCAAGAGGATAGTATTTGCCACGGGTGCTGTGATTCTTGTTTTGCTTTCGTTGATATATTTTAGCAATAGGGAGGTGCAAATACTTGAATCAGATAATGTTGTTTTACCCTTGCCTATCATTGAAAATGAAGTATCTCAACAACTTGATATTCAAGGTTCTGTTATAAAAAATACCGAGTCGGTAAGGTCTGTGGATTCCGAAGTTAAGCCTTCAGTTAATCCTAAAAAAGCACTTCCACTTAAAAACAAACAAAGTCTAAATCCAAAACCTATAAAGAAACCGGTTATTGAAAAAAACGCTAAGGGGCATGCCCCTATAAATAATGTTACTAGGTCCTTGTTAACTTACTCGATAAGTAATAAAGAACCTGCAGGCGAAATAGCAGAAACGGTAAAAATTAGTGGTAAAAAGCCAACTTCGATTTATTATTTTACTGAAATAAAAGCAATGAAAGGCGCTCAGGTTTACCATGAATGGTTGAAAAATGGTTCACCTGTTTCCAGGCAGTCAATAGATATACTGGGCGATACATGGCGCACTTCCAGTCGAAAGTTATTGTCTGAAAAGGATAAGGGTAAATGGACGGTAAGAATGATTGATGGGACTAATCGAATATTAAATGAGAAGACATTCGAAGTTAAATAATATTAGATACTATAAATTATGTAATATAGATTGCCTTTTAGTTATTTTAATTTAAAATTTAATCTGGTTAAATTAATTTTTATTTTTAAAGTGGCAATTATGACAGAGTATAAACACCTATCGATTCATGATTTAGAGTCTATTATTGAAAATGTGGAAAAAGAATTAAAGAATAAACAGGCTCTTATTCATAAGGAAGTTATTTCACAGATTAGAGATTTGGCGGCTTCCATTAATGTTAATGTTGAAATCCATGAAACCGAGAAAAAATCGGTTCGTAAAGGAGTCAAAGTTGCCATTAAATATATTCACCCGGTAGATAATAATAAAACCTGGACTGGTCGTGGTGTGGCGCCAAAATGGATGCAGGAATTGCTTAATTTGGGTCACCAACGATCTGAGTTTGAAATATAATTAAGATGTTGTGGATTTTAAAGGCACTATTTTTATATTTTCGTTTTTTACGATTAATTAATAGAGGTTAAACAACTGGATTAAGAGAGATCAAGCCAAGGCCTGATCGCTATCTGTTGTTTGACCCTTGCCCTCAGTTTCCCTCCGTAGCAGACAGGAGGATAAGTTTGAACAATTGACTGCTCTTAATTGATGCGATTGATGAGGTTTGTCAGTTAATTTCTAAAGTTAAGCCCGGATCTTTGTAAACTTTTTAAAAGAATCAGCTAAAATCAAAGTTTAATAAAGGCAACCCATTCTACAAAGCTATTTTTGTTGGATGTATAAGCAAAGCCTCATACGTCCCAGCCGCAAACCAGTCTTTATATTTCTTTTACAAATCAAGCGCTATCGGATCTTTGCCGATGATCAGCTGGTCTGGCCTAAATCGTCTCCACTACCGGCACTTTGGCAACCGTCACATTTGGCACGAAATATAGACTCTCCATTTGATCCCGCTGCTATTCTCAAATTCACTACAACAGTGAGCCGAAGGATGTGCTAGGGATTGTAAGCGCGCGCCCAAAATCACTAACTAGTGAATAGTCAATATTAAAAAGGTCAGATTAACGTAAATTCGGCAACCTGACCTTTTTAACACTCTAATTTTTTTACATAGGTGTTGGGTTAACGATAAAGCTGTTAACCCAGCCTTTCAAACTGTA
>CANNLO010000112.1 GCA_947505055.1 Methylococcaceae bacterium
AAAAGGCATGGTTCAAGCGATTGAAAAAGCCATTATGAAATCGGATTTGGGTTTAAACCCATCTACCAACGGAATGGTTATTCGTATTCCATTGCCGGCTTTAACTGAAGAGCGTCGCCGCGGCTTGGTTAAAGTAGTCAAGAATGAAGCTGAAAATGGCAGGGTTGCAATTAGAAATATTCGTCGTGATGCAAATTCCACCGTTAAAGATGCCTTAAAAGAAAAAACTATTTCTGAAGATGAGGCACGCATGGCTGAAGAAAAAATTCAGAAATTGACCGATCAGTATGTAAAAGAAGTGGAAACTTTGCTGGAAGCAAAGGAAGCAGATTTATTGTCAATGTAATCGGAAATTAAACCATGCCTACAGATGACTTAAATAGCTTGGAATCGGCAAATACTTCTGGTAATCCCCTTCATATCGCTATTATCATGGACGGCAATGGTCGCTGGGCACAAAAAAGATTTATGCCGAGAGCTATCGGTCATCAGGCCGGGGTTAAAGCAGTTCGAAAAATCGTGGAATACTGTGCTGAACAGGAAATTAAAGTTTTAACCTTGTTTGCTTTCAGTAGTGAAAACTGGCGTCGACCCGAAGAAGAAGTGTCATTATTAATGTCACTGTTTACGGCGACGTTGCAAAGAGAAATCAATAAGCTGGATCGAAATAATATCCGCCTGCGATTTATTGGTGACAGAACTAAATTCTCTGATAAATTACAGGCCAAAATGCTTGAAGGTGAAGCGCAGACTAAAGAAAATGACGCTTTAACTTTGGTTGTCGCCGCAAATTACGGGGGACGCTGGGATATGTGCCAGGCGTTCCAGAAAATTGTTAAAAAAATGTCAACTGGAGAACTTGAAAATCAGTCGATTAGCGAGCAGTTAATTAACCAGCATCTATCAACTGCAGATTTACCAGAGCCAGATTTGTTTATTAGAACCGGCGGCGAACAACGAGTCAGTAATTTCTTGTTATGGCAGCTTGCCTATACTGAGTTGTACTTTACTGAAACATTGTGGCCGGATTTTGACCAAGACTCTCTTGCCGATGCGATTAACAGCTTTAAAGGCAGACAGAGGCGCTTTGGTCATACCGGAGAGCAAATACTCAGTAAACCAATTGTTTTAGACTCTCAGGGGCAAACATAAAATAAATTGAACTTCGGCAAAAGTGAATTTATAAGCATACAGCGAATAAATACCAATTTAACGATGCTTTAGTTGATCTCTTTATTTCATGCAGCTTATTTAACCGAAAAAAATTTAGCTATTTAAAGCTATAAATAATAAAAGCCATTTATTAGAATTTATTGATCTATGGCACATAATAATCAATTTCATCATCCAATAAATATAAAAATGTTACTACAGCGAATTATTACTGCGTTAATTCTGGCGCCCCTGTTTGTGCTTGCGCTTTTTCAATTGCATTCAGAATATTTTTCATTGCTAATAGGCTTGATTACGCTTTTAGCTGCATGGGAATGGACAAATCTCATCCGCATTAGTTCTCTTATAAAACGCTGTTTATTTATTTTGACCTTAATCCTGCCCATGATATGGCTCCATTTTTGGACACAATTCCTGGAATTGGTTGCGCAAATCCTCGATTGGCCTGATGTAAGGGATTACTCGGGCGCCTTGGAATGGTTAGTTACCGCGCCAGTTTTGTTCTGGATCTTGGCCATGATCTTAATTAGAAATACTCCTGCAGGCGTCTTAAACCTGGAAATGAAAGTCAGCTATAAAGCGCTGATCGGCTGGTTGGTTTTGTTGTCAACCTGGATGTTTCTGAGCAGATTGAGATCTTTTTATGGTGCAGAACTGACCTTGTACTTTTTTCTTTTGATTTGGGCAGCGGATATTGCCGCTTATTTTTCCGGAAAGAAATTCGGTAAAACCAAACTGGCCCCTGAAATTAGTCCGGGGAAAACCGTAGAGGGAATGTATGGAGCATTAATTGCCGGTGTAGTTTGCGCAGGCGCATTAAGTCTGTTTTATGCATTTCCATGGATGGTTGCTTCAGATTTTGTCTTACTATCTATATTGACAGTTTTAATTTCTATTTATGGTGATCTTTTTTTCAGCGTGGTAAAACGCCAACGCAGCGTTAAAGACACGGGTAACCTGCTACCGGGTCATGGTGGTGTTCTGGACAGGATTGACAGCTTGATTGCCGCCATTCCATTTTTCTATGCTGGCATTATATTAATTCACCCATGAAAGGCATTTGCATACTCGGAGCGACCGGCTCCATTGGTGTTAGCACCTTGGATGTTGTAGCCAGACATTCAGATCAATATAAAGTTATCGCTTTAACGGCCAATACCAATATTGACACACTCTTTCAACAATGTCTGGAACATCACCCTGAGGTTGTGGTTGTAGTCAATGAAGCAAAGGCTCAAGTTTTTGAAGATCAACTTAAAAACACCCCTATTGCAAATATAAAGGTACTGTCAGGCGCAAAGGCTTTAGAACAAGTTGCAACCCTTGATAATGTCGATTCGGTAATGGCTGCCATTGTAGGAGCAGCGGGTTTATTACCCAGTTTGGCCGCGGCAAAGGCAGGAAAAACCATACTACTGGCAAACAAGGAAGCATTAGTTATGTCTGGTGCTATTTTTATGCAAGCTGTTGCCGATTCTGGTGCGCAATTATTGCCTATCGATAGCGAACATAATGCAATATTTCAGTGTATGCCGGCGGGTTATAAAACTGGTATGCAGGCAAAACAAGCCAGACGTATTTTATTGACTGCATCAGGCGGACCTTTTCGGGAAACACCGGTTGAACAATTGGTTAATGTGACGCCAGCTCAGGCGGTAGCGCATCCCAACTGGGATATGGGCAGAAAAATTTCGGTCGATTCAGCAACCATGATGAACAAAGGTCTCGAGATGATCGAGGCCTGTATTTTATTCAATATGACCCCCGACCAAATACAGGTGGTTATTCATCCGCAAAGCGTAATCCATTCTATGGTGGATTATGTGGATGGAACCGTTTTGGCAGAAATGGGTAACCCCGATATGCGCATACCCATTGCTTATTCCATGGCTTGGCCTGAACGCTTTGATTCGGGTGTTGAACCGCTTAATATTTTTGACGTCGGACGCATGGATTTTCAGGAGCCTGATCTTGAGAGATTTCCTTGTCTACGTTTGGCTTACGAAGCGATTGCTTCAGGTGGTATCATGCCAACGGTTTTAAATGCAGCCAATGAAATTGCAGTTGAGGCCTTTTTGAATGAAACAGTTCGCTTTACCGATATTCCGGTAATTATCGAACAATGCATGAAAAAATTTGAGGCTAGGGTTGCAGATACCCTGGAGATTATTTTAGAAGCAGATCAACAGGCACGACTAGTGTCTACTCAAATTATTGCCGAGTTTACGCATTAATGGATTTTCTTCATACACTGTTTTATTTCATTGTTGCAATCAGCATTCTGGTTTCAATTCATGAATTTGGACACTTCTGGGTTGCTCGCAAGGTTGGAGTAAAGGTACTACGATTTTCGCTGGGCTTTGGCAAAATCGTATACTCTTATCAAAAAGACAGTGCTTCCACAGAATACGTGCTGTCCGCCATTCCGCTGGGTGGTTATGTCAAAATGGTTGATGAGCGTGAAGGCGAAGTTAGTGAAGCTGATCTTCCGTTTGCTTTTAACCGTCAAACTTTGTGGGCCAGAATAGCTATCGTTGCTGCAGGTCCGATATTTAATCTGGTGCTAGCCATAATCTTGTTCTGGGCGGTTTTGGTCATTGGAGAAATGGGCATACGACCGATTCTGGGCTCTGTAGAACAAGGAACTTTAGCCGGTGCTGCCGGTTTTGTTGAAGGCGAAGAAATTATTTCGGTTAACGATAAAGTAACGCCAACCTGGACTGAAGCAATGACAGTGATCGTCTCTTCTGCTTTGGAAGGCGAGAGAAATATAAAACTTTCAGTCAAGTCTAACGATGATCAGCAAAACTTCAAGACACTAAAGCTATCAGATGCAGATGCAGAAAATCCAGATGTACTTTATAACCGCTTGGGCTTTAAACCCTGGTCCCCAAAGTTAAAAGCTATCATAGGTAAAGTATTACCAGATAGTGCTGCATTGACAGCCGGATTACAACAAGGCGATCTAATTGTCAGTGCTGATGAAGTAATCATCATCGACTGGATGCAGTGGGTGGGCATTGTTAAAAGCCACGCTGATCTTGCAATAAAGTTGCTAATCGAGCGTGATGGCGTAACTATTCCAATAACTATTACACCAAAAAGTGTAAAAGCGGGTGAAAAATTAGAAGGTAAAGTCGGTGCCTCTGTTTATATACCCGAAGAGCTTATGAAATCTGTCAGTGTTGAATACTCCTTGTCACCTATTGATGCAATACCGGTTGCATTTCAAACCACCTGGTTCTACTCTGTCAGCAGTTTAAAAATGATGGGTAAAATGCTGATTGGCAAGGCTTCAGTCAAGAATCTTAGCGGGCCTATTAGTATTGCCGAGTATGCCGGCCAGTCTGCCACAATGGGTGTAGCTCCCTTCATAAAATTCATGGCCTTGGTCAGTGTGAGTTTGGGCATATTGAATTTATTGCCAATACCTGTTCTGGATGGCGGCCATTTACTGTTTTTTGCGATTGAAGGACTAAAAGGCAGTCCTGTACCAGAAAAGATTCAACTGTTTTTTCAACAAATCGGCATTGCATTGCTTGTGTCATTAATGGCGTTAGCTATGTTTTTAGATGTTGAACGTTTATTTCAATAATTAAGGAACGCTATAACACCATGAAAAAAGTTATTAAAATTGCCGCGTTATCAATACTGGGACTTGCTTTATCTGACGCCCATGCCGACGAGTCTGCGGTTAGACAAGCACTGACCCAATCAATGCCCTCGGTAAAAGTTGAAGGTATCAAGCCCTCTGAAATTAAAGGACTTTATGAAGTTGTAGTAGGTGGCAATATTTTTTATGTTTCCGAAAATGGCAAGTATCTGATTCAGGGACACATGATTGATGTCGCAGAACACACTGATTTAACTGAAGCTAAATTGGGCGGAACTCGAAAACAAGCCTTGGAAAAATTGGGTCAGGATAAGATGATTGTCTTTAAACCTAAAATCGCTAAATATACAGTGAGCATTTTTACTGATATTGACTGTGGTTACTGTCGTAAATTGCATTCTGAAATTGACCAATATATGGCTGAAGGAATAACGATTCAATATCTGTTTTTCCCTCGTGCTGGCAAAGGTTCAGATTCATACACTAAGGCTATCTCCGTCTGGTGCGCCGATGACCGCAAAGCAGCGTTAACTGCCGCTAAAAAAGGTGACACTCCACCGCTTAAAACATGCAATCATCCAATTGATGCTCATATGCAATTAGCTGATGAGTTTGAAGTCAAGGGAACCCCAATGATTGTTACTGAAAAAGGCAACATTTATCCGGGTTATCTACCTGCAAAACAATTGGCAGCGGCGCTTGAAGAAGAATCAGTTAAAAAATAACAAAAACAACTTCGTTGGTCTAAATTATATACAACGTTTTGGTCCTTTAATTACACCCAAAAAACCAGAATCTTGTGAAAATTAACTAAGCAAACCTGATCACTCAACATGATCAGGTTTTTTTTGGTAAAAATTCAGGACAAAAATCATTACTCAAACCTCACCCAGGTATGATGCTAAAGTATATTATTTTCCCTAAAAAAATACCTAACCCACTCCTGCTTAGCCAAGCTATTTTGTTCAGCAAACGAAAATATTAGTCGGCTACCCAGTGCACAAATCAAAAATTTAACACACTTGTTTCTATCTCTTGACCTATCGGTATTAAATGGATGCATTTAAAAAATAATCAAAAACACTTGGCCCCATGGCGTATAGGGCTATGGTTGAGCGCTGTAATAATGACGCTAACTCTTTATTTCGTTGGCGGCGGCCAAGACATAGAATTTTGGCGATCATGGTCAATACAGCTTCAAACTGGCGGCTACCATGCGCTGGATGCCAATTACCCACCCTTATTACTGCATTGGTTCCGTCTGTTCGCCTGGCTAAACGAATATCTGGGATTTATGCCTCAAGGTGATTGGTTGGTGAAAGGATGGACACAACTGCCTATTTTTATAAGTCATCTGTATTTGCTTAATTTAGTGGGAAGAGAATTATCACGTCAAGGTTTCAATCCTCTTCATTCGGCCACATTCTGGCTAACCGCATTTAACCCTGCATTACTGCATAATGGACCTGTCTGGGGCCAGGTCGATTTGTTGCCATTTGTTCCAGTGTATTTATCGCTTGTCTTTGCTATGGACGAACGAAGAGCTCATTGGTCTTGGCCCTTAATGGCAATAGCCCTGTTGTGCAAGTTTCAGGCTATTGTTTTTGTGCCGCTGTTATCTGGATTATCTTTACGCTACCCCAAACGTCACGCAGTCGGAGTTTTGGGTGCCTTCATTACTTTTGCCATTGCCTTTTCGCCCTTCATTCCGGGTGGAGATGTGGTGAAGGCATTTAAAAGAGCCTATATTGATAACCTGGGGATTTACCCGTATTCAACATTGAATGCAGCGAATCTATGGTATCTATTAGCCGGTGGAAGTATGCTGCCTGACTCGGTTAGCCTCTTAACTGGCGATTGGACTAAGTTGCCCATAGCACCGTTGATCACTCCTTCTAAACTGGGGCTTATTTTATTTGGGCTGCTAAGTTTGAGCATTGCAATTGTGGCAACCCGAAAAAAACAACTTGAAGATATCTATGGCTTAGCCGTTTTATCGGTCGTGTGTTTTTTCACGGTCTCCAGTGGCATGCATGAACGTTATATGTTTCTTGCCATCCCATTTGCAGTACTGTGGGGGTGCCGGGCAAAGCAGTATCTATTGTGGTACCCGGTGTTGACGACCCTAGTCTTCATCAACATGAATTTTGTGTATTCCCTAGCAGCTAATAGCGGCACATGGAATATGATATCCATTTGTGTGATTCTAGTTTTTCTTGCGTTGCTGGCTCAAGTCCTCTTCAATTGTTCATTTAAAAGTTCAAATAAATTCGTAAACATTGCCGAACGTTCGCCATTATCACCTTACTTGCTGATGATTACTCTTTGGGTAGTCTTTATGAGTAATGAGTTCAGACTTGAGATAAAAAAAAGCCTACCAATCGGATTCGGTAATGCGAGCGAACTCTATTTAAGCGCCTTAAGTCCAGAGTTACAACAACAAGATTACGGCAAGCTAAAAATGGACAGTAATGAAGATGGCGGCCCTCTTTGCTTGCGGGAGCACTGTTATAAACATGGTCTGGGAACACATGCGAATTCAACCCTTGTCTATGCCATCCCCGCTGATGCTAAAAAATTTCTGGCAGTTGCAGGACTGGATGACAACAGCCACAGTGGAGAAGTAGAATTTATTGCTGAAATCGATGGTTATGAGGCATGGCGTAGTGGAAAATTTACTTGGGGCATGGAGCCAATCATTGTGGACATTCCCTTGATAAACTCTAAAAAGATAGTACTGCGGGTGGATGCTCTCGGTGAAATCAATAGTGATCATGCAGATTGGGCAGATGCACGATTTGCCAGGTAATTAATTAAATAATCACCTGATAATATTAAATTTCTATCATCAGAATAAAAGTCTGGATGGACCACATTTAGTTTCAATATTGTATAGTTGCAACGAAATTTTCGATTTATTTGAATATAATTAACTCAGACAGCCTCTAATGATTTTTCAGCGATTAACAAAAATTACGTTTCTGGCAAAACCGGTGAATGTATATTATATAGATGTACTCGATGGCTTAAGGGCAATCTCCGTTCTATTTATAGCCTGGTTTCATTTCTGGCAACAATCTTGGCTGAGTCCTTCCCTTAATTTGGGTAGCTATCAAATTGACCTACTTTTTATACCCAGATCTGGTTATATTTTTGTTGATGTACTAATCCTACTTAGTGGCTTTTGTCTTTTTCTGCCCCATGCAAGACATATGTTGATGGGAGCAAACTACCCTTCGACATCGGCATTTTATCTAAAACGTGTAATAAGAATTCTACCTTCCTACTGGCTTTGTCTATTCATTGTTCTGTTTTTCTTCGCCCTACCAAATAACGAATACAATGGAAATAACGATGAAATGTGGAAGGATCTATTTAGCCATCTTAGCTTTACACAAACCTTCTGGCCAGAAACCTATTCAGGAACCCATCTTAATGTTGTGCTATGGACACTTGCAATTGAGGTACAGTTTTATCTGATATTTCCATTGCTCGCGAAAACATTCGCCAAACAACCAATTCCTGTCTATTTTCTGATGGTAATGGCAGCCCAGGCATTCCGTTTCATCATTATTCAGCCACGTACCGATATAGGACTATTGATCAATCAACTTCCAAATTTCCTCGATGTCTACGCCAATGGCATGCTAGGAGCTCTGGCTTTTGTTAAATTGGCTCAATCCTATAATGACAGTAACAAGAAAAGCTGGATTGCCGTTTTTGGAACACTACTGACTCTAATTTCTGCTTACATGGCCATATTGATGATGCAAGACTTATCATTTGTACCTTCCTACGAAAAAATCAATGCTTGGCAGAGCAATAATCGTTTTACATGGTCAATTGTGGTCAGTGTGTTCATGCTGTCTTCTGCGTTCTCCATGCCTTGGTTACGCTGGCTACTTTCGAACAAACTAGTCGCATTTATTTCTTTTATTTCATACAACTTCTTCATTTGGCATCAGTATCTGGCTGTACAAATGAAAAAGTTTCATTTTCCAGCTTCAGTAAACGAAAACCCTCATATGGTAGCTGAATATTCCTGGCAGATTCTCTATATGCTTATAGCATTCTGCCTAGCAACTTTAGTAGGAACTCTTTTGACTTATGGTTTCGAAAAACCTGTAGCCCAAAAGTTAGGGCAATTATTTAATGCGACAAAATGACAATCACTAATTTACAGTCAATTTATCAAACTTTATTTATGGATATAAAATAATGGGGATTTTACAATTTATTTTATATCTGACCTTGGGCATAGCTATCTCCAACCGACTCTTTGCAGAACAAGCACTGTTTATCAGAATCTGGGCCGGTATACTTTTAGGCAATGCAGGCATGATGTGGCTAGTTGCACTGTTTTCGCTGATTATGGGTTTTACGGTACCTAGTCATTTATGTGCAGTAATGACAATGCTTGTAATCTTCATGGCAATTCGAGCAAAATTTTCAAGCTATCAAAAGTCGCCGCTAATCCAGGTCGATTACAGCATATTGGCCTTCCTTATTCCCATATTTTTGTTTACGGCTTATCTATTTCATACGCATATCATTCTGCCTGGAGACGATGGTAGCCTGAACGTCGGGCAATCAACCTTTGGCGATCTCAGCCTGCATCTAGGCATCATCACCAGTCTTGCAGTACAAAATACATTTCCACCGGAATATTCCATTTTCCCCGGACATTTATTAAGTTATCCTTTCCTGGTTGACTCTCTATCATCTTCCATCTATTTATTCGGCACGTCACTGCGCTTATCTATTCTATTTCCCAGTCTTATATTAATGCTGGCTCTACTAGTGGGTTTTTATACACTGGCCTTTGAAATACTGAAAAGCAAAACCGCTGCGATTCTGGCTTTCATATTGTTTTTTTTCAATGGCGGATTTGGATTCGGTTATTTTCTGGATGGTCTCAAATCCAAACCGGCAAATTTCATGCGTATTTTCAGTGAATTTTACCAAACCCCGACCAATCTAACGGGAAACAATATTCGCTGGAGCAATATCATTTGTGACATGCTGATCCCCCAAAGAACAACCCTGGCAGGTTGGACATTTCTTATTTTCGCACTTTGGCTGCTATACACGGCTATTAATCGCAACAGCAGAAAATATTTTATTCTCTGCGGCCTCATTGCAGGGCTAATGCCCATGATTCATACTCATTCCTTTCTTGCCTTGGGCTTGGTTTCCCTGACCTGGATGCCAGTTTACCTGATAGCAAAGCGAGGCCCGGATTTTAAAACGCATTTTATTAACTGGCTTAGTTATGGACTCATCGCCTCCATCTTGGCCGTACCACAACTGTTTTACTGGACATTGCGTCAGGCATCGGAAGGAAAGTTCCTTAAGTTTCATTATGACTGGGTTAATAGTGATGATATCTGGCTATGGTTCTGGATCAAGAATGCCGGACTGGTTTTCATCCTGCTATTCCCTGCCCTGCTGGCCAGCGACAGGAAAAAAATCTGTATTTATTCAGGCGCTATAACAATTTTCGTCATAGCTGAATTATTCTTGTTTCAACCCAATTATTACGATAACAACAAACTGTTTTATGTCTGGTATCTTTTCACCTGCATACTAGTAGCTGATTATTTGGTCACGGTGTATAAAAAACTGGATGGTATACAAGGACGCTCACTATTAGCAGGAATTATTTTATTTGCCTGTACCTTTTCTGGCTTGCTGACAATGGCCAGGGAAACCGTTTCAAGCTATGTTCTTTTCGATAAAAATATGGTCGACGCTGCGAGCTTCATCAAATCCTATACACCTAAAGATGCTTTGTTTATAAGTGCTGACAATCATAATAACGCCATTGCCTCTCTGACCGGACGTAATATCCTGGCCGGCACCCCAAGCTTTCTGTTCTACCATGGCGTCAATTTTACTGAACGAGCATCAGACATAGCCACGATGTACAAGGAGCCTGATAAATTCGATAGCTTGGCAAAAAAAAACAGGATAGATTATGCCTATTTTAGTAGCTATGAAAAAGCCCAGTTCAACACTGATGGCGAGCATTTCAGGTCACATTATCCTTTGGCCTATCAAAATGGTGAGGTGGAAATATTCGCTATATCCCAAAGAGCTAGAAACAGTATCGATGAAAAACAAGGTATTAAGTTACCATGAGTATATAGATTCAATGAAAATTTCCAACATGAACATTACTACCAAACAAGATGCCCCTCAACCCATCCCAACAAAAGGGTTCTTTAAAACTTTGTTGGGCAACAAGATAATGCTTACCATTTTCTTGATCATCTTGGCTTTCGGTATTTCTTCTAAATTATATAACCTTGATTCTCCAAAAGATTTTTATTTTGACGAGGTTTATCATGGCTTCACGGCCTCTGTCATTCTACATGGCGATAAACAAGCCTATGACCCATGGGCCAAGTCACCTGAAAATCGAGCCTTTGAATGGACGCACCCTCCCTTGTCCAAATTGATTATGGCCGGCATGATGGGCATTTTTGGCGAAAATGCCTTTGGCTGGCGCATTGGTTCAGTAATATTTGGGACACTGGGCATAATTGCAACGGCAGTCCTTGCCTTTGAGTTTTTTGGATCACTTAGCGTCGCTTTAACGGCTATGGGCTTGCTCAGTCTCGAAAGCTTGTTTCTGACTCAATCTCGCGTCGCCATGAATGACAGTTATCTGGTTTTTTTCATTTTAGCGACTTTCATTGCCTATGTGCGTTGGCGTAAATCACCTCTTTCCCTGAAATATCTTTATTTGACCGGCCTAGGTCTAGGCTTAGCCCTAGCCACGAAATGGACCACACTCTATTTATTCATCATTATTGGCATTGATCTTTTGGCAAGGGCTTGTTCTGGCTTAACTCTGAAAGTGTTGCTAATAGAAAATATCCGCCACTTGTTATGGAAATTATTGGCGCGTCTGGATGCACTTAACGAATTACCTCGCTACCCTTTCAAAACACACTCAAAAAACCGCTCAAGTTCCAGCCTGAAACCAGTATTTTCACCTGAGCTGAGACTAGATATTATCTGGGCTCTGGGACTTATTCCCCTATTAATTTATTTAGCTTCATATACCCAATACTTTTATATGGGGTATGACTGGAATCAATTCGTAGAATTACAAAAGCAGATGTGGTGGTATCACAGTGGACTTAAGGCGACCCATTCCTATCAGTCAACACCTTGGCAATGGATTATCGATCTGCGCCCTGTTTTCATGTATGTAGATACTTCCGTGCCCGATAAGGTAGCCGCTATCTATAACTTGGGTAACGCGGTTATACTTTATTTCGGTTTTTTCGCAGTATTATGGAATCTTTGGCGCTTGGTGTTTGAGAAAAGCGAACGAGCCTGGCAAACCAGCTTTATCTTGTTTGCTTATTTCATGTTCTGGGTACCCTGGCTATTCTCGCCTAGAATGATGTTGTTTTATCACTATTTGCCCGCTGTTCCTTTGCTGTGCATTATGCTGGCGGTTTGGCTGGAAAGGTTACGTGACAGTCAAAGCCCAAGAGCACATGGGTTACGGTTAGTGATTTTAGGTGCTGCCCTGCTCTGGTTTGTGTTGTTCTATCCGCACAATACAGGCATGTATCTCAAGCAGGGATTCATGGACTCTCTGTATTATGCTCTGCCTAGCTGGAGATAGAACTGGGGCTTAGGATTTTCAGGCGCATTGCAAGCGCCTAAAAGTAATACAAACCGAAAACAATTTTCAATACGTAATAAAAAGTCAGCTAAATTTT
>CANNLO010000113.1 GCA_947505055.1 Methylococcaceae bacterium
TAAGTTCCGTGTAAACCATCCCGATTTTCTCCTGCTTTATCTCGAATAAAGACCGCATTGCCTGTTGCTATGCTTCAAAATACGACCTCCTTGCCCTGCTATTTATGCCCAGTTTGCGGTTCTTCACTTCAACTGACACCCTCGACCAAATCCTACGCTTGCCAAAACAACCATCACTTCGATCATGCTAAAGAAGGTTATTTAAATTTATTGCCGGTGCAGTATAAACACTCTAATGTTCCTGGCGATAACAAGACCATGATGCAATCCCGACGTGAGTTTTTGGAAGCCGGCTATTACGAGCCCCTGGCAAAAGCGGTATCAATGTTCATTGAGGTAAATAAACCCGATCAGCTATTAGATCTTGGCTGCGGTGAAGGCTATTACAGCCGAAAAATCGAAAGTCTTTGTACACATAAAATGTTGCAGCATGGCCTGGACATCTCTAAATTCGCCATTGTTGCCGCCGCAAAAAAACAAACCAATGCCCGTTTTGTTGTCGCCAGTTCAAATCGCCTGCCTTATAGTGATCACTATTTTGATATAGTGCTAAAAATATTTGCTCCGTCAAATGAACAAGAACTCAAGCGAGTACTGAAAACTTCGGGGCTTTTATTAATGGTAACGCCAGGACCGAGACATCTCTGGCAACTTAAAGAATTTATTTACGCCAATGCCCAGGAACATGTCCTGGAAAATCAGTTGCCACAAGGCTTTACCACACTTAATACGCAACGCATCAGTTATAAAATTACGCCGACGCCTCAGGAAAGAATCGCGCTACTGACCATGACGCCATTTGCCTGGCGTGCCAAGGAAACTGTGCAGCAAGCCATTAAAGATGCAGTAGCTCTCGAAATCGAAACCGACTTTATTTTAACGCTGGCAAAAACATCAACCGAGTAAAACCGATCCGACATTGCATCTAAAGCAGAAATCGTAATACCATCAGACCCTCACTGCTGCCGATAATTACGACTATGAGCAATAATGCGTTGGATTCAAGTACCACTCTCATCAAGACATTATGCGAACTTAATGGCTATAGTCTTATTGAAACACACATTTCCTGGGTATTGCTCAGCGGGCAATATGCTTACAAAATCAAAAAACCGGTTAACTTTGGTTTTCTGGACTTCTCCACGCTCGAGCAGCGCCGACATTGCTGTCATGAAGAACTTAGACTCAACCAGCGCCTGGCTGCTGACCTTTATCTTGATGTTGTACCGATAACCGGAACCGTTGATCATCCCCAATTAGGCGGCGAGGGTTTGTCTCTGGAATACGCGGTCAAAATGATTCAATTTCCCGCAAGACACTTGCTGGCTGAATATGCCAAGCAGGGACAACTGACTACCGAGGAATTAGACCAACTTACTGAGAGCATCGCCCAATTCCATGACTCTATAGCGCATGCGGACCTGGATTCTCCTTATGGCGAAGGCTCCGACATCAACCATTGGTTTATCGAAAACTTTGACCAGATCAGGCCCTTGTTAACCGATATACATCAAAAACAACAACTTCAGCACCTTCAAGATTGGGACAAGTCTGAATCCCATAAACTGGCTGTTTTCATGCAACTGCGTAAACAGCAAGGTTACATCCGCGAATGTCATGGCGATTTACATCTGGGTAATATGACGCTGCTAAACGACCGGGTTATTCTGTTCGATTGTATTGAATTTAACCCCATGCTGCGCTGGATCGATGTAATTAGTGAAGTCGCATTTCTGTTTATCGACCTGCTGTACTTTGGTTATAAACAATACGCCTATCGTTTTCTTAATCGCTATTTGCAAAATACCGGTGATTACAAGGGGCTTACTTTGCTGCCCTATTACCTGGTTTACCGTGCACTAGTAAGAGCCAAAGTCACCTTGTTGCGCCAAACACAGCAAATTGATGATCTGGCCGCATCCAAACAATTAGCTGATGATTACCAAACTTACGCCGATCTGGCCGAATACTTTAGCAAACCTGACTTAGCGTTCCTGATGATTACTCATGGCTATTCAGGTTCGGGGAAATCAATAATCTCCAGCCAACTAAGTGAAAGACTCGGAGCATTCCAGCTACGCTCGGACATTGAGAGAAAAAAATTATTCGGTCACGCCCCCTTAGTACAAACTGACAGCAACATAGACACTGGAATTTATAGCGCGCAGGCTAATATAGAAACTTATCTACATCTTAAAGAACTAGCAAAAGTCATACTTGAAGCCGGTTTTCCGGTTATTGTTGACGCTTGTTTTCTTAAGTCATCGCAACGGGAAATATTTAAACAACTGGCAACTGACTGTAAGGTGCCTTTTCAAATTATTTCATTTGAAGCTTCTGAGGCGGAGTTAAGCAGGCGTATTGAACAACGTCAAAATGATGCTTCGGAAGCGACCGTAAAAGTGCTTTATCAGCAAATAAAATCAGCCGAACCTCTATCCGGGCAAGAACGTAACGACGCAATCATTATTGATACCGAGACAGACAACGCTTTGGACTTATTAATGAAGAGCCTTAACCGATATACGGCCAAAAAGAGATGATTTTAAAGCCATTAATCGATCTGATCGTCATTAAAGACATTAAAAAGGGGCAAGTTGCCCGCCCCTTCTTTTTAACCGGCTTTTTTATTTCTTTTTGCTGGCTTTAAGGTGCTCTACCGCTGCTTCAGCATGTTTGGTAGCCGCATCTGTCTGCCCCAATCCACCCTGATCGATAGTACCACGCTTATAAAACTTCGTCAGAACCAACAATTGTATTTTTACCATTATGTAATTTATTTTGCAATATTTAGATATTTCGCTGGAGCAAAAAAACAAAATCCAATAGCACCGTTGATTACTATAGGTAATTTCCATACGAAAAGCATGTTTAAAAAATTAACTGGAGTGTTTTTTTAGTTTTATCGCATGAATATGTACCAAATTCATGCCATGCGAAAACTTAAAGCCGCTTTAAAAGTTCACTTTCTATAACTTTTAAAGCGAAGATTCACAGCCAAGATTGGCTCTTTATTGCTAGCAATGTGCGCAGAAGGTTTTATATCTCATTAGCCAGTTTTGTTGCATAGCCTGTATAACTGCGTGGCGTCAGTTCCAGTAAAATAGCTTTGGCTTCCACGGGAATTTCAAGTGTTTCAATAAAAGCCTGCATTTGGTCTGGCGTAATGCGTTGACCACGAGTCAGTTCTTTTAATTTCTCGTAGGGTTTTTCAATACCATATCGACGCATCACGGTTTGGATAGGTTCAGCCAAAACCTCCCAATTGGCATCAAGATCCGCTTCAATCGCTTCAACATTAAGCTGTAACTTGGAAATACCTTTTAAACTCGCCTGAATGGCGATGCTGGTATGAGCGATGCCCACACCGATGTTTCTCAATACCGTCGAATCGGTTAAATCCCGCTGCCAACGTGACACGGGCAATTTTTCGGCCAGAAAACCGAATAAAGCATTGGCAATGCCTAAGTTGCCTTCCGAGTTTTCAAAATCAATTGGATTGACTTTGTGCGGCATGGTTGAGGATCCAATTTCGCCGGCAATGGTTTTTTGCTTGAAATAACCCAGAGAAATATAGCTCCAGATATCACGGTCAAAATCCAGCAAAATGGTATTAAAACGGGCCAGAGCGTGAAAGTACTCGGCTATATAATCATGCGGCTCAATCTGGATGGTATAAGGATTAAATTGTAACCCCAAGGATTCAACAAACTGCTGGGCAAACTCTGCCCAATCGACATCCGGATAAGCGACACAATGAGCATTATAATTGCCCACAGCGCCATTTATTTTCCCTAGCAAAGCAACTGCTTGTAACTGAGCTTGCTGACGCGACATGCGTGCCGCGACATTGGCAAATTCCTTGCCCGTCGTGGTCGGTGTCGCAGACTGACCATGCGTCCGCGATAACATAGGTTGATCGGCGGTTTCCAAGGCAATGGTTTTTAGTGCGGCTATACAATCAGCGATTTGCGCAACAATGACTTCCCGACCTTCTTTAAGCATTAAGGCATATGAAAGATTATTAATATCCTCAGACGTGCAGGCAAAATGAATAAATTCACTGATTTTATCAAGCTCTGCACAACCGGCAATTTTTTCTTTCAGTAAATATTCAACGGCTTTGACATCGTGATTAGTCGTTTTTTCTATGTCCTTAACGCGTTGAGCATCAACTTCTGAAAAATCGCTGACGATGCTGTCTAACAACTGCGTTGCCGTATCGCTAAACGGACTGACTTCGACAATCAAAGGATGTCTGGCCAAAGCCTGTAACCAGCGCACTTCAACGAGGACGCGAAAACGAATCAAGCCATATTCACTAAAAATAGGACGCAGTTTTTCAACTTTGTCTGCGTAACGGCCATCAATCGGGGAAATAGCGGTAAGTGCAAAATTTGTCATTTATTAATCCGGGTGTTTAAGTGTTTGTTATTATTCATTAGCTTTTGATTCAATGATTCCGCCACCAAGGCAAATGTCCCCGTCATAAAAAACGACAGACTGCCCAGGTGTAATCGCCCGTTGCGGCTGAGCAAAAGTCACTTTGCAACGATCAGCACCTATCGGCTCCAAATAACAAGCCTGATCGGCCTGACGATAACGGGTTTTGGCCTTACAGTTTAAAGCGTCTGTTAAAGGGCGGTTATTGCACCAGTCCAATTGACTGGCTTCGAGAGTATTATGCAACATCAAGGGATGATCATGACCCTGCCCAACGATCAGAATATTATTATCCAAATCTTTTTCCAGCACATACCAGGGTTCGTCCGGGGCATTTTTAACCCCACCTATTCCCAGACCCTGACGTTGACCAAACGTGTAATACATCAAGCCATGATGCTTGCCAATAATCTGGCCATCGGGGGTTCGCATTTCCCCGGGTTGCGTGGGCAAATAACGTTGCAGAAATTCAGTAAATTTACGTTCGCCAATAAAACAAATCCCGGTACTATCTTTTTTACGACTATTGGCAAAACCGGCTTTATCGGCCATTGCGCGAATTTCCGGTTTATGTAAATGACCTATCGGAAACAAAGTGCGCGCTAACTGTTTTTGTCCCAAGGTATAAAGAAAATAACTTTGCTCTTTATTGGGATCTAAACCTTTTAACAGGAAATGCTCTCCATTCTGATTGGATGACACTCTGGCGTAGTGACCGGTAGCAATATATTCAGCACCTAAATCTTCAATCGCATAATTTAAAAACGCTTTAAATTTAACGTGTTTATTGCAAAGAATATCAGGATTAGGGGTGCGACCCGCTTTAAACTCAGCCAGGAATACTTCAAAGACTTCATCCCAGTATTCAGTGGCAAAATTAACAGTTTTTAATTCGATACCTAATTTATCGCAAACCTGTTGGGCATCAGCAAGATCTTCCATCGCAGTGCACTGCTCAGTACCATCGTCTTCTTCCCAGTTTTTCATGAACAAACCGGTGACTTGATGACCTTGTTCTAACAGTAACAACGCCGTAACTGAGGAATCGACACCGCCTGACATGCCGACAATTATTTTTTTACTCATGATCAATAAATGATTTAAGCAAGGATAAAGGATGGCGCTGTCCGCTTAGATACTCGTCGATACTGATTAATACTAACGGACTCCGCAAACGATGCTGCTCCGCTACAATTTCATCGCGCGTTAACCAATGGGTAGCAACTATGCCTTCATCAAGTTTTTGTTCAGGATTATGCGCATAGGTCCGACCGGCAAAACATATCCGGACAAAGCTGGGAGAATCAGGATTTTTTCGCCAAAGCTGAACTGAGATAATATACTCGGGTTCAAACTGCCAGGCAGTTTCTTCCAATACTTCCCGCTTAATGGCAACAATTAAATCTTCACCGGCTTCAAGGTGCCCTGCGGGTTGATTGAATTGAAGACCACTGGAAGTTTCTTCCTCTACAAACAAAAAACGTTGGTCTTGCTCAATAACGGCAGCAACTGTAACGTGTGGCTTCCAAACCATTGCAAAACTCCAACATTAAATTTAATATTTTACTAGATTTACCAAGATTATGCTGGTAAAAAAAGACGGCCATTGGTCCTTACGAAGCCATTAATAAATATTCTCATGTAACTTGTTTATTTTGTTGCTACCATATGTATTGAAATTTGCCAGAATTGGCACTATGTTAGAGGTCTAAAATTTTTTATTATTTCAGTTATGTCAGATTTTGATCCTTTTAAAGATAGCGACGGCGACCTGGCCATTCAGGAAGCAGCACCTAAACTAAAAAACCCATCATTATTTAAGGTGATACTCTTAAATGATGACTTTACACCTATGGATTTTGTAATAGAGATTTTAATGAATTTTTTTGCCATGCCTGAAGAAACGGCTACACAGGTAATGCTGCAAATACATACAAAAGGGATTGGTGTCTGCGGAACCTATTCTAAAGATGTGGCTGAAACCAAAGTATATATAGTTAATGATTATTCACGAGAGCATCAGCATCCGTTGATGTGTTCGATGGAAGAAGTTTAGGCTGGAGAGAATATGTTAAGTAAAGAGCTGGAAATCACATTAAATAATGCCTTTAAAAATGCACATGATAAACGGCATGAATTTATCACCGTTGAACATTTACTCCTGGCATTGATTGAGAATACATCTGCCCAGTCGATTCTGATAGCTTGCGGCTGCGATATAAAAATGTTGCGCGGACAGTTGACGCAATTTATTGATGAAACCACATCGCTAATCCCTATGGGGGTCCAGCGCGAAACACAACCTACCCTGGGTTTCCAAAGAGTTCTTCAACGTGCCGTTTTTCATGTACAGGCCTCTGATAAAAAAGAAGTTTCGGGGGCAAATTTATTTGTAGCCTTATTCAGTGAACAGGACTCCCATGCAGTTTATCTGTTAAATAAACAAGATATTTCAAGACTGGACGTAGTTAACTATCTGGCACATGGAATTTCAAAAATTGACCCTGAAAATGACCCATCCAATAATGAATTGCCAGATACTGGCAATATCGATACTGAAATTACCGGCAGTCCTTTAGATAAATACGCCACAAATCTTAATGAAGAAGCGCTGAAAGGTCGAATTGACCCCTTAATAGGCAGAGACGCAGAGATTGAAAGAACTATTCAGACACTTTGCCGTCGCCGTAAAAACAATCCGTTACTGGTTGGCGAAGCCGGTGTAGGTAAAACCGCTATCGCCGAAGGTTTGGCGAAAAGAATCGTCGAAGAACAAGTGCCTGATGTATTAATGAATAGCGTCATTTTCTCGCTCGATTTAGGTGCCTTAGTTGCAGGAACCAAATACCGGGGCGATTTTGAAAAACGACTTAAAGCCTTGTTGAGCCAGCTTAACAAGGAACCTGATTCGATCCTGTTTATTGATGAAATACACACCATCATCGGAGCAGGTTCGGCTTCTGGTGGTGTTATGGATGCTTCAAATCTTATTAAACCAGCGCTGGCTTCAGGCCAATTGCGTTGTATCGGTTCTACAACTTATCAGGAATATCGTGGCGTATTTGAAAAAGATCACGCTCTGGCAAGACGCTTTCAAAAAATTGATGTGCTTGAACCTTCTGTTGAAGACACCATATTGATTTTAAAAGGCCTTAAGTCCCGCTACGAAGAACATCATGATGTTAAATATTCCCCTGAAGCCTTGCGCGTTGCCGCAGAGCTATCAGATCGTTATATTACCGACCGTCATTTGCCCGATAAAGCCATCGACGTAATTGATGAAGCCGGTGCAAAACAACGCATGACAGCAGAAACTGATCGAAAACAACTTATTGATGTCGCCGAAATAGAAGAAATAGTCTCAAAAATTGCCAGAGTCCCCGCTAAATCTGTTTCTTCCAACGATATTGACAAGCTGAGCAATCTTGAAAAAAATCTGAAAATGCTGGTTTTTGGACAGGACGAAGCCATTTCAGCACTAGCTTCTGCCATCAAGTTATCGCGTGCAGGACTTAGAGATGCACAGAAGACAATTGGTTCTTTCCTTTTTTCAGGACCAACCGGGGTTGGAAAGACCGAAGTTACCCGTCAACTGGCCAAGGTTCTGGGTGTTGAACTGATTCGTTTCGATATGTCCGAATACATGGAACGACATACTGTTTCCAGACTGATAGGTGCGCCTCCAGGCTATGTAGGGTTTGATCAGGGCGGATTGTTAACTGAACAGGTGACCAAGCATCCTCATGCTGTGTTGTTACTTGATGAACTGGAAAAAGCCCATCCCGACGTATTTAATTTGTTATTACAGGTTATGGATCATGGCTCCTTGACCGATAATAACGGTCGCAAAGCAGATTTCCGTAACATTATTTTAGTAATGACCACCAATGCCGGAGCTGAAGAAGGCAGTCGTGCCTCTATTGGCTTTACCCATCAGGATCATGCGAGCGACAGCATGAAAGTGATCGAAAAAGGCTTCTCCCCGGAATTCCGTAACCGTCTTGATGCCATTATTCAATTCAAACCATTAGATATTGCCATCGTCGGCCATGTGGTCGATAAATTCATTTTTGAATTGGAAGCTTTACTGGCAGACAAACATGTAACATTGGCATTAGATGTTGATGCCCGATTATGGCTGGCAGAAAATGGTTACGATCCAAAAATGGGAGCCAGACCGATGGCGCGACTCATACAAGAGAAAATCAAGAAACCTTTGGCTAATGACTTACTATTTGGTGAATTAGCGCACGGTGGGCATGTGCGAATTTTCGTGAAAGATAATGAGCTGAACTTCGCTATAGAAAGCGTTGAGCTTATCGTTCCTGAAGCCAACTTTTAATACAATGGAATAACTTCAAGAATCTTACGCTAATCCTGTTGATTACGGGATTAGCGCATACGGAATGTAATACGACCTTTAGATAAATCGTAAGGCGTCATTTCAACTTTAACGCTGTCACCGGTAAGAATTCGGATGTAATGCTTACGCATTTTTCCTGATATATGTGCAGTCACAACATGACCATTTTCCAGTTCGACGCGAAACATGGTATTTGGAAGCGTGTCGATCACCTTCCCTTCCATTTCAATCTGATCTTCTTTAGCCATTTATATTAATCCTAGTGTTTAAAACCGCTAATAATACCATAAGCACGTTTTTAACAACAGAAGTCTATAAACAGAGTATTTATTTTCAAGATTATCCAGCCAACAATAGCTATCAAATCATGACCTTTAGACCTTGAAGGGATAAATACTTTTTTATTTACCACTTATCCATTAAAACCCATCAAAGCACAAATCAATCTGGATTTGCAATCAGCTTGAAATACTCACTTTCGGCATAAATATCTCTGTTATTCTCAAGCTTGTCCAGATAGGTTTCCCCCTGTAGATGATCAAACTCATGTTGGAAAATTCTGGCCACAAATCCGCTTAAACCGGTTCGCACCAAAGCACCGCTCTGATCTGTATACGTAATCATTATTTCCAGATACCTCGGCACTAAAGCACGTATTCCGGGAATGCTTAAACAACCTTCCCAGTCCTTTAACTTTTCGCCAGACAAGGCCTCAAAACACGGATTAATCATAACCGTTGGCTCCATTAAAGGCGCCAAGGGATAACGTGGCGTCGGTCTTGAAGCGACAATGATAATTTGTTTTGAATATCCAATCTGAGGCGCGGCAATACCAACCCCGGATGTCGCCGCCAAAGTACTTTGCATTAACGCTATAAGTTGCAATACCGCAGAGTCATGCACATCCGAAATTGCCTCGGCTTGCTGCCTGAGTACCGGCGAACCTAGCTGGGCAATGGTACATACTTCACTCATTGCACTTCATGCATTAGTAGCGATTGAACCTGTATTGATTCTTCAGCATCGGTTTGTTTTAAATGTTGATAGCTGCCGTCAGATTGCAAAATCCAGGCTTGACTGTTATCTGCCAAATACAAATCCAGATTGTGTAAAACCCGCGCCTGCAACTTTTTATTTTCAATAGGAAAAAACACTTCAACACGCCTGAACATATTTCGATTCATTAAGTCAGCGCTGGACGCATAAACTTCTTTGTTACCATCGTTTTCAAAGGCATAAACGCGTGCGTGCTCCAGAAAGCGGCCAATAATTGACCGGACTTCAATATTCTCAGACACCCCCAAAACACCAGGCCTTAAACAGCAAACACCTCGCACGATTAACTTAACCTCAACACCGGCTTGCGAGGCTCGGTAAAGCGCCTTAATACATTGCTCCTCAACAACTGCATTGACTTGAAAAATAATTTTTGCCGGCTTACCACTTTTAGCATGGCGAATTTCCCGTTCAATTTTTTCTATCAAACCACTGTGCAAAGTAAACGGCGATTGCAATAATTTATTCAATTTGGTGACTTTTCCCAAACTGGTCAGTTGGGCAAAAACACGCCGAACATCTTCACCCAATTCCTTATCACAGGAAAACAAGCCATAGTCAGTATAAATTTGAGCCGTTTTTGGATGATAATTACCAGTACCCAAATGCACATAATTACGCAATTGCTTACCTTCTCTCCTAAGTACCAAACACATTTTGGCATGAGTTTTATAGCCAACCACACCATAAACCACATGCACGGCTGCTTCCTGTAACTTGGCGGCCAAACCGATATTGGCTTTTTCATCGAAGCGCGCTCTTAACTCGATAACCACGGTAACAACCTTTCCTGCCCTCGCAGCCTTAATCAAAGCACTAACAATTGGTGAATCGGTACCTGTGCGATATAAGGTTTGTTTAATGGCCAACACTTCCGGAGATACAGCCGCCTGACGAATGAATTCAACAACTGGCGAGAAAGATTCAAAAGGATGATGCAGCAAAATATCGTGGCGTCTGATTGCCGCAAAGATATCCTTGGTACGCTCCAATTGTTGTGGAACTAACGGCTTATAAGGCGGAAATTTAAGATCAGGTCGACCGATCAAATCATTGATTTCCTGAATCCTGTTTAAGTTAACCGGACCGTCAACCAAAAACAAACGATCCCGAGTCATCTCAAAACGGTCCAGCAAAAATGAGACAGTTTCATCCGGGCAATTGGCATCAATTTCCAAACGAACTTCATCGCCATAATTACGCATGGCCAACTCACCTTCAACGGCCAGCAATAAATCATCAATCGCGTCATCATCGACAAAAAAATCGCTATTCCGGGTAACCCGGAATTGATAACAGCCTTTGACATTCATGCCGTTAAATAATTGATCGACAAAAGCATGAATAATAGAGGATAAAAAGACAAAACTGGCCCCGCCGTTGCTCGATGTTTCATCAACAGGAAGCTGAATTATTCGTGGCAACGCTCTTGGCGCCTGTAAAATAGCACGACCGCTATTTCTGCCAAACGCATCCTTCCCCGTCAAAGAGATAATAAAGTTTAAACTTTTGTTGAGTATGCGCGGAAAAGGATGCGCCGAATCTAGCCCAACCGGCGTCAAAATTGGCAATAACTCGTCATTAAAAAAAGCTTCCAGCCATTTGTGCTGACTTTCAGTCCATTCCTTGCGACGAATAAAACGAATGTTTTCCTTGGCCAGCTTTGGAATCAGAATATCATTTAGAACTTTATATTGTTCGTCAACCAGTTGATGCGCATGAACAGCAATCAACTCCAACTGCTCACTTGGTGTCAACCCATCCGGCCCAACCGCTTTGGGATCAATACTCGCCATTTGAATAACGCTGGCTACGCGAACTTCAAAAAACTCGTCAAGATTGGAACAGGAAATACATAAATAATTCAGCCGCTCAAGCAACGGCACTTTTTCATCTTTCGCCTGCGCCAAAACCCGTTTATTAAACTGCAGAAGACTAAGCTCACGATTAAGGTAAAGTTCTGGTTTTTGTAGATCAATCGGAGCTTCAGTTTCAATTATATCCATTTTGTACTCTTTGTATATTTGGCTCGCACCGCGAACCTTTTGTGAATTTGAGATATTGCGAAATGCGCACCCTAGCCTCTGTTACCCTGCAAGCCACCAGTATGTAAGGCAATAATACACTGACCAGGTGCGAAGTAGTTTTTTTTGATTAAATCGAAAAGGGCATACATCATTTTACCGGTGTAAACCGACTCAAGTGGAATTGAGGTTTTAACTTCAAAGTCTTCTATAAACGCACATAAATCTGCATTAATTTTGGCAAAACCGCCAAAATGGTAATCCAAGTTTATATGCCAATTATTACGTGATTGTGACAATAACCCCGCAACTTCATCGTTTAAAAAATGTGCGTTTTTTAACGCGGCAAATCCCAAAATAGAAACTTCATCCGGAACTTCATTAATCATTCCCGCCAAAGTCGTCCCGGTTCCACAAGGGACGCAGATGGTGTTATAGGGGATTCTTATTTCACTGAGAAGCTCCGAGACACCTTTCAAAGCGAGGGGCTGTGCTCCACCTTCCGGTAACCAGTATTGACCCAACTTTATGTCGGGCAAAGCTCGGTGATGTTTATATTGTCTTAATACTCTATATTCAGCTCGAGTTAAAA